>JBEIOT010000011.1:0-16016 GCA_040377415.1 Azospirillum sp.
ACCACACCGTTCACGATGTGGCGCGTTTTGGGATTGCTCGGCTCACCAAAGCGCAGGCTGTTAAGCAGGGCGATGGGGCGCGCGCCCATGGTGAACACATCGCGCAAGATTCCACCCACACCCGTCGCCGCGCCCTGGAAGGGCTCGATGAAGCTCGGGTGGTTGTGCGATTCCATTTTGAAGATGATGGCCTGGCCATCCTGGATGTCGATGACGCCGGCGTTCTCACCGGGGCCACAGATCACCTGCGGGCCGGTGGTGGGGAAGCTGCGCAACCATTTACGGGTCGTTTTATAGGAGCAATGCTCGCTCCACATCACCGAGAAAATGCCCAGTTCGACAAGGTTCGGTGTGCGCCCCAGAATATCGACCACCCGCTCATATTCGTCATGCGTCAGGCCGTGCGCCTCGATGACTTCCTTGGTGATTTGCGTGGCGGGAGCGGCTTTCTTGGCGGCGGCGGTCATAGCAATCCTCTGGTTGCTTGTGATTTAGCGCCAAATTCCAGCCACCGCCACCCCTTTTCGTAGTTGTTCCACGTGGCAATACCGCTATGCTCCGATCATGCGATTTTTACTGCATATGTTAGTATTCTGGGCGATCGTGGCACCCCTTCTGTGGGTCTTTGGCGTGCCATACCTGCTGCGCTACATCGATCAGAAAACTCAGGCCCAGAATACCATCGCCTGTCGCGAGCAACTAGCAACAGCGGGGCTGGATCCGGCTTCGCAACGCGCCACCCGCTATTGCGCCTGCTTGAATGAGACCTTGCATTTCAAGCGCGAGGATTTATTTGAAATAGCGAAAACACGCCAAGCCCCAGAGCGGATGACCGCCGCACTGCAAGTACAGGTCGAAACATGCAGCCCGTTGCTGGATAGCTCGATCCCACTGAAACAGCCCGACAAGACCAACGCCGACGGCAGCATTGAAATACAACTATAGGAAATACCCATGAGCGACAATCCAGCCTTCACCCGCATCGAAGCCGACATCAACGCACACGACATCGTGCTCTACATGAAGGGCTCCAAAAAGCTGCCGCAATGCGGTTTCAGCGCCACCGTGGCCGCTGTCATGGAGCGCCTCGGCATTACCGAATACCACGACGTGAACGTGCTGGCCGATCAGGAGATCCGCGAGGGCGTGAAAGCCTATGCCCAGTGGCCCACCATTCCGCAGCTCTACATCAAGGGTGAATTCGTCGGCGGCTGCGACATCGTGCGCGACATGTACCAAAGCGGTGAATTGCAGACCTTGCTGAAAGAAAAAGGCATCGCTTTCAAAGAGTCGGACGCCGCGTAAGCTCTGGCTTTTTCATCGAACTGTCATAAAATAAGACAGCCCGTTTGTTAAAATGCGCCTATGAGCGATAAGCAACAGGCCTCCTATCAGGACCGTATGAAGCAAGCACAGCATGATGCGGTGAGATCTGCCAGCATTTGCTTTTTGCCGCTCGAGCCGCGCCGTGCCGCCACAGGAGTGATCGATGCGATCGGACTGGCATGGGACGATTACCGCACTAAAAGCGCCGACGACTGCGCCAAAGCAGAACTGAAAGCCAAACCGCGTATTTACGATGTGCGGCCGTTCAATGACGAAGAACGCACCGATATTCTGTACGAAGCGCAAAAGCTTGCTGAAGTAAATGCTCGTGAGAACGGCGCTCGCCGCAAGCGCCCCCGCGGTAACG
Source organism: Azospirillum sp. (assembly GCA_040377415.1). Lineage (GTDB taxonomy): Bacteria > Pseudomonadota > Alphaproteobacteria > Rickettsiales > UBA3002 > QFOX01. Next base: position 1,694 of record JBEIOT010000011.1, read on the forward strand.
CGCTCTAAGCGCCGCGGCCTTTGTCTTTGCCCACGCCGGCAGCCACGCCCGCTACGTTCGCACTCAACTCACCCAATGCCCTTTTGCCTTCGCCGGGCACCATTTGGTTCAACACGCCCTTAGCGGCCAGTTCGTGACCGATGCCGGTGATGTGTTGCTCTAACCCCGGGCGCGCATGGAACGCCTCGCGGATCTTGCGCAGTGTTTCTTCGCTCATGATCCATTGCAGCCACTGCATGAACACGTTGCGCTGGCGCTCGACCTCGACACGCTTTTCCGCGTCGAGAAATTTCTCGAGCTCTTTTTCTTTGTCGGCAGCCATACTGCGCAACAGCGCCTGCAGTTTCTCGACGATGGCGATGCGCACCTGGCTCGACTGTTCACCCTCGAGCAGACCAGCCAGTTTCATGTCAGCATCCGGCACTTCGGCGGCAATCGCCTCCAGCAGCTCCATGATGTTATCCATGTGGCCTTCAAGCGCTCGTGCGACCGCATCGGCATCCAGCCGTTCATCTGTTTTATCGAAATAGGAATCCATGGGGGTATATGTAGCTTTCTTGGGTCAAAAACCAAGCTGAAACCAAAAGAAAGGGCGCCCGAGAGCGCCCTTTCCTGTTTTGGTGTCGTATCGAACTAGCGGCTGTAGAATTCCACCACCAGGTTCGGTTCCATTTTCACGGGGTACGGAACATCCGAAAGTTTCGGCTGGCGCTTGAAGGTGGCTTTTACCGACTTCTCGTCCATCTCGATGTATTCGGGCACTTCGCGCTCCGGCGACTGCATGGCTTCGATCACGATCGCGAGTTCACGCGACTTTTCTTTTACTTCCACCACATCGCCTTCTTTGACGGTGTAGCTAGGAATGTTCACGCGACGGCCGTTCACTTTGATGTGGCCGTGGTTCACGAACTGACGAGCGGCGAACGGCGTCGGCACCACGCACATGCGGTACACAACGGCGTCAAGGCGACGCTCGAGCAAGCCGATCAGGTTCTCCGAGCTATCGCCTTTCAGACGGCGTGCTTCATCGTACAGCTTGCGGAATTGCTTCTCGGTCAGGTTGCCGTAGTAAGCTTTCAGTTTTTGCTTAGCGCGCAGTTGCTGGCCGTAGTCGCTCAGCTTTTTCTTGGCGCTTGCAGCACCGTGCTGGCCGGGGGCGTAGCTACGACGGTTCACGGGATCTTTTGCACGACCCCAAAGGTTCTCGCCGATACGACGCGAAATCTTGTATTTTACTGCATGGCGTTTGCTCATGAGTTTCTCCTAGTTCAACATGTCAGCGCCGCGTGTTGCGATACCAACGATTACTATTCCCAAACGAGTCCGAAAACTCACCTCATCAAGGGCGGAGGGGAATATGCGCTCCGGTGCCCAAGGAGCGGGTGTTCTAGCGATTTTGGGCAATGCGTCAACCCTAAATACACTCCAAATGCAGAAAAGGCCGCCTTTTGGGCGACCTTTTCATTCACGTGGTTGTTATTGGGTTAGACCGTAGGGGTCGCGCTGGCGGCAGCAGCACGCTCGGCCTGGATGCCAGCAGCGAAGCCGCCATTCTGGCCGCCCTGCTTCATGCGGGCTTCCATCGCGGCGTATTCAGCGGGGGTCACAGTGTTCGCTTGCGCTTGTGCCATCGACGCTTGCTGGGCTTGCGCCATCTCAAGCTGGTTCATGTTATCGATCGCGGCGCGTTCGCTGCGCTTGTTCATCATGTGGCCAACGCCCACTGCAGCAACAGCACCCGTAGCAAGCAACATCGTCTTGGGGTTCTTGGCGAATGCATTGCCATAACCCGAAATAGCTTTGCCGCCGAGCGAATCAGCGATTTTGAGCGGTACAGTCGCCACCGACACAACACCGTTGAAGACCATGCGGAATGGTTTGCTGATGATACGAAGGGTCATGCTTCCAACGCCCGGTTTTGCTGCCGCAGCGACCGAATCAGCCGCGGCTTGCGCAGCATCTTTTTTACCAAAGATACCTTTCGTCGCGTTACCGACCTGACTGGTGGTGGTGCTTAAGCTATCAAGAATTTTGCTCATCGTTGTTTACCTATCGTGCCGCTGCGAGTTGCTGGCCGTTGATGGTGCCAAGATCCATGGCCGAATCTGCCTGAACTTTCGTGCCCGCCTGATTCATCGTCGAAGCAGTGGGGTAGTTATTGTTGGCCGCCGACGGCGCGTAGACCGTGGTCGGTGCTGCCGAAGCGGCATAAGCTTGCGCTTGATAAGCTGAGAGCTGTGCATCGACCATGTTGGCCGCACCTTGTTCATTGCGAATACGTGTAGCAGCGTTCGAGCCGCCTTTAACGGCGCCGACCCAAGCTCCGATACCACCAACCACCGGGCTGGCCACCATACCGACAACAGCGCCGCTTAATGAACCGATCACAGCATTAAAGAGCATCGTCGTGAGGAAACCGCCAGCGGCAAGGCCACCGGTCAAGCCGATCGCTACCGCGATACCTGCACCCGCCAGCGTGCTGAACAGCAAGGTGCTGCCTACCGCTTTACCTGCAGTGCCGATGGCGCCGCCGGCTGCGCCGGTGACGGTTCCGGTGGCTTTACTGAAAGCACCGTGGTGGATCGGGTTGATGTTATCGTTTTGCATAGTCTTTCCCCTCAATGGGCTAATTCCTTACTGTGAAGAATAGCACGGGTTGTCGTCTAGTTAAGTGAAGGTTGTGTGACAATTCCGGGCCTTCTGACGATTTATACCGCTTTCTTTTGCGATAATTCTCCGCAGCGAAGGAACATAAATTCAATAGCTTAAACAGCGCTTTAAGCGTCGAGCGACGGCTGGGCCTGTACTTTGGCTTTGGGCGCAGGTGGCACCTGTATTTCGTCGCTCGCTTTTGCGTCATGCGATACACCGCTGTTTTTCAGCGCGCCGATAGTCACCGCAGCAATGGCACCAAAGGTCACGACCGAACCAATGGTCGAGCCGATGCTGTTGCTGGTCGAAACCGGCGCATCGCTTTGCGGGCCAGTGCCGGTGAAGCTTTGCCACACACCTTTGATAGCGCCCCACGCACCGGCACCTGCCGCGCCCACACCGGCCGAAATCAATGCCAGTTGCCCCAAGCCGCCTTTTTCTACCATGTCGGCCGCTTTATTCGAAAGATCGGTGCGGCCCACCAGCTCACCCGCGCCGCGCCACAGATCCGGCGCTACCAGTCCGGAAACAAGGGTAACGATAGCGAGCACGGGACCCGTGGATTTCACGCTATCCCATACGCCTTTGCCAACATTGCCTGCCATCGCGAACGGTGCGCCGACAAGACCACTTAGCAAACCGCCGCTGGCTTTTGCCACCTCGCCGCCCGCATTGAGCGCCATGCGGCTGCCTTGGTCCAGTAATTGGGTTTCGTTGCTAGCCATTAGTAGCCTCTTCCATTGCCGTTGCCGTGGCCTGATGAAACACGGTCCTGCCAGTAAGTGCCAAAATCACGGTCATTCTCGCGCTCTTGCTGCAGCTGGCGCTCGAAATTATAGTTATTAACGGTCTGGCGTGCCGCGTGCACATCGCGATAGGTGCGCCCATTTCCTTGCGAACGTGAAGCGCGCGCTTCACGGGCACTCTCGCGTTCAAGCACTTCATCGGCGTATTTGTCGCGGCGGGCTTCGCGGGTCACGCCGTTATAAGCACCTTTCACCGCACCCAGCGCCGCACCGGCGCCTGCACCCATGACGAATCCACCGGCAGCCAGCATGAACACGTAACCAAGCCCGCCCGTCGCAATACCCACGAAAATACCCACGCCAAGCCCGGCCCACAGGCCCTTGCGACCATACTGCCCCATGCCATCGAGCAGGCCAATGGCCGTGCCTTTCACGCCCGCACCCGCATAGCGCGCCGGGCGCATCACATGCTCGGCGGTCTGTCCAACTTTAGCTGCTGTAGTCTTAAGGCTCATAGTTTTTCCTAGCCTAAATATACCCCACGGGGCTGGCCAGGTTTGTGAACATTGCGTGACAATGCAGGCTATTTGCCCGCGAGGGACTTCACGATACCGCGCCAGGTGGCAACTTCCTGAGCGCTAAGCTGAGCGCGGGTCAGCGCCGCGCGGATGTTGCGCATCATGCCGTCTTTTTTCTCGGGCACCCGCCAGAAATTTATCGCCCCGAGCTCGTCTTCCAGATGCTTGACCAGCCCGTTGAGCTGCTCGCGGCTGGCCACCTCCTCGGTCGGTTTATCGGGCACTGCGGCGCCACTGGCGAACCATTGCGCCAGCACCACCACCACCGCCTGCGCCAGATTCAGCGAGCCATATTCCGGCGCGGTAGGACTGGTCAGGATCGCATCGGCCAGCGCTACTTCATCGTTCTCAAGGCCGGTGCGCTCGGGCCCGAACAGCAAGGCCACGTTGCAGGGGTGCGCACGCATGGCGTCGATCGCCTGCTGGGTGGTAAAGTTAGGTAGGTTCAGCACGCGGTCGCGCGCGGTCACCGCCAGCACGTATTGCGCGTCGGCGATGGCTTCTTCGGCGGTGGCGAACAATTTGGCATCATCGACCACATCAAGGGCGCGACCCGCCATGTCGCTGGCTTTGGGGTTGGGCCACCCATCGCGCGGCGCAACTAGCCGTAGATCACCCACGCCGAAATTGGCGCAAGCCCGCGCCGCCGCGCCAATATTCTCGCCCATCTGCGGACGCACTAAAATAATGGATAACGTCATGCAATCTTCATACTGCATAGTGCACGGCACTGTAAACAAAGTGGATGGCCTCCGTTGAAAGATTAGATACAGCTTTGAAAGCACTCATGCGCGATCGGTTCAATACTGACCAAGGCGTAGCGGCGGTGCTCTGTGATTCCCGTGTGCACCTGATTTATTCTTACTACGACCGCAACGCTGTGTTTGATGCCCTGCACGGCATTATTCCTGCGAGCCATTTAACTATGAATACGATCTCGGGTGGCAACTTTGTGCCTGCGATGAATGGAAATGTTCAGGGCCATTCCCGGCATGCAACTTTCCTTGCCACTGATGAACAGATTATTGCGTTAGCGGATGCACTGGATCGCATGCGAGAAAGCAAAGCCTTGTTTCTTTCTGGCAGGTAATTACGCCCTAAGCCTTCGCCTTGCGCTTCATCAGGTGGTAGCTGATCGCATCGTATAACGCATTGTACGACGCATCGATCACGTTGTGCGAAACACCGATGGTGCTCCAGCTATTGCCCTGCTTGTCCTTGCTCTCGATCATCACGCGCGTCAGCGCTGCGGTCGCTTCCTGCGGGGTGAGGATGCGCACTTTGTAATCGTTCAGGTACATGTCTTTGAGCTGCGGATACTTGGCGATGAGTGCTTTACGCAACGCGGCATCCAGCGCATTCACCGGGCCGTTGCCCTCGGCCACTGTCATTTTGCTTTTGCCGTGCACGCTTAGCTTCACCGTCGCTTCCGACATGGTAACGCGCTTGCCCTTGGCGTTGATGCGACGCTCATCCAGCACGCGGAATGAATGCAGTTCGTAATAGGTCGGTACATCTTCAAGCAGCTGGCGCGCCATTAGCTCGAAGCTGGCTTCGGCGTCTTCATACGCAAAGCCTAGGCCTTCGCGTTCTTTCACCGCTTTCACCAGATCGGCGATGCGCTCATCATGCTCGTCGACCTTCAGGCCCATCTGCGCCAAGCGGTTGAGCACGTTGCTCTTGCCTGCCTTGTCGCTCACCAGAATGACGGTGCGGTTGCCCACCGACGCTGGCGGCACATGTTCGTAGCTGCGGCTATCCTTGTTCATGGCGCTCACATGCAGCCCGCCTTTATGCGCAAACGCGCTGGCGCCGACATACGCTGCATGCGGGTTCGGTGCACGATTCAAGCGCTCATCCAGCATACGCGACAGTTCGGTCAGCTTGGGCAAATTCTTTTCCGACACGCCGGTGGTGAAGCCCATTTTCAGCATCAGCGTCGGGATAATGGCGATGAGGTTCGCATTGCCGCAGCGCTCGCCGATGCCGTTGATGGTGCCTTGCACCTGACGCGCACCCGCTTCCACCGCTGCCAACGAATTGGCGACCGCCTGCTCAGTATCGTTATGGCAATGAATGCCAAGGTTCGCTTTCGGCAGCGCCTTCTTTACCGCGCTCACGATCGCAAAAATTTCGCTCGGCAGCGAACCACCGTTCGTATCGCACAGCACTAGCCACTTCGCGCCGCCCTCATGCGCCGCGCGCAGCATATCCATGCTGTATTCCGGGTTAGCTTTGTAGCCATCGAAGAAATGCTCGGCATCGAAATGCGCTTCGCGCTTTTGCGCCACCACATGCGCCACGCTTTCGCGGATCATGCGCAAATTCTCGTCCTTGCTCACTTTCAGCGTCGTCTTCACCTGCCATTCCGACGTTTTACCGACGAGACACACCGATGGGGTCTTGGCGGCCAGCACATCCTGTAAGCTAGGGTCATTGCTAGCACTGCGACCCGCACGGCGCGTCATGCCGAATGCCGTCATTTGCGCGCGCTTCAGTTTAGGTTGGTCGGCGAAGAACGCATCGTCCGTCGGGTTCGCACCGGGCCAGCCGCCCTCGATGTAATCGATGCCGAATGCGTCCAACGCCTGTGCGATGGCGCGCTTGTCCTGCACCGAAAAATCGATGCCCCGCGCTTGCGAGCCGTCGCGCAGCGTTGAATCGTAAATGTAAACCCGTTCAGCCATAAGCGGCGGTTATACGGTGTTTTTAATGGGTCGGCAAGGCCACTTAACTGACTAAATGCTTAACTAAGAGCGCTTTTCCAACTTCAAAAGCCATTGAAAGAGACATGCCACGAATTTTATTCATGACTTTACTTTCTTGCAATACGTCTAAAAATTCATAGCCACGGTTTGTTAATCGATAGTTGACCGAAAAAAATATCCAGTCGCCGCTGAGGGCCTTTGAAAACCCTAAATCGTGCCTACTGCAATCCAGACACCCATAATCTTGCAATAATTTTATGTGCCCAACAAATCTATCGAACTCCAAATCATCATTCAGATTTACATTGAGTGACTCAGCCAATGTTTTGCTCTGCATTTGATGGCTTTCTTCTTCTTTCATTCGAAGAAGGGTATCTCTTAAATAATCGTAATTAACTTGCACATCATCCTCTTCGCCACGTGGTGCCGGCGGGGCCATCTTCCAGCAGGATTCCCTTGGCCTTCAGCGCATCACGAATGGCATCCGAAACCGCAAAATCCTTGGCCTTTTTGGCCGCATTGCGCTTTTCGATCTCGGCGTCGATCCATGCGGAATCATCATCGCCCTGGAACCAATTCTCTTGATTCACCAAGCCCATGAACTGCGCCGAAGCGGTGAGTTCAGCGCCTTCCAACGTTTGCAGCACGGCCAGCGCTTTGGGGGTGTTCAGGTTATCACGTAGCGCTTCGAGCAGCTCGGCATTCACCGTGCCACCCGCCTCGCCCGCTTTGCGGTACAGCTTGTCCATCACCTTACCCGCATCGCTCAGCAACTTCTCGCTCCAGTCGAGCGGCTCGTTGTAGCGCGTGCTCATCAGCGCGAAGCGGATCACTTCACCCTTGACACCCTTATCCAGCAGGTCCTTCACCGTAATGAAGTTACCCAAGCTCTTACTCATCTTCTCACCATCGACGGTGAGGAAGCCGTTATGCACCCAGTATTTCGCATAATGCGAACCTTTGTGCGCGCACGTGCTCTGCGCAATTTCGTTCTCATGGTGCGGGAACATCAGATCGCTGCCGCCGCCATGGATGTCGAAATCATTGCCCAGATGCGTGGCGCTCATCGCCGAGCATTCGATATGCCAGCCCGGGCGACCCACGCCCCACGGCGAATCGAACTTACTGCTCGCATCGTCCTTCTCGCTCGCTGGTTTCCACAGCACGAAATCACCCGCGTATTTCTTGTAGGGCGCCACTTCCACGCGTGCACCAGCGACCATATCTTTCACGCTGCGGCGGCTCAGCTTGCCATATTCTTTGTCGGTCTCCACCGCGAACAGCACATGACCCTCGGCTGCATACGCGTGGCCATTGGCGATCAGTGATTCAATGATCGTGATCATCTGCGCGATATGTTCGGTCGCCTTGGGCTCCACATCCGGTCGCGCGCACCCGAGTGCGCCCATATCGGCGTGGAACTGGTTGGTCACTTCATCCGTCAGTGCCTGAATGGAGATACCGCGCTCGACCGCCGCCGCATTAATTTTATCATCCACATCGGTGATATTGCGCACATAGGTGAGCTTAGAAAAATCATGGCGCAGCAAGCGCGCCAGCACATCATACACCACCACGCTACGCGCATTGCCGATATGCGGCCGCGCATATACCGTCGGTCCGCACACATACATTTTCACATGGGCCGGATCCGCAGGCGTGAATGGCTCCACGCTTCGTGTCAGCGTGTTGGAAAGTTTGATCAAGCCGCTTCGCCTTTCAGGCGTTTCTCGGCGCGGTCGCGGCCCAGCAGGGCGAACAGCACCTTAATTTCGGGGCCATGCTCCATGCCCGTGAGCGCCAGGCGCAGCGGCATGAACAGCTCCTTTCCTTTGCGGCCGGACTTTTCTTTCACCGCGTTCACGAACTGATCCCAGCTTTGCGCGCCCCATTCACCGGTGGGCAACAAGGTCGCTGCTTCATTGGTGAAGGCCGCGTCGGAAATATTCGGCGTAATGGGTTCCTGCACCAGATTCCACCAGTCGCGAATTTCATCGAGCGATGTCAGGTTACCGCTGATCTGCTTCCAGAAATCTTCGGTGATCTGGCTCATGCCGCGCGCTTGCAGCAGCGGCTTCACATCGGCATAGCTCATGTGGTGCAGCAATTTCTGGTTCAGGCGCTCAAGCTCCGTCGGGTCGTAATTGGCCATCGCACGGCCCAGCTTGCTGATAGCGAACTCGCTCGCCAACTGGTCCACGCTGCTCGCCACGTCGATCGCGTCCGAGGTACCAATTTTCGCGAGATACGAAACCAGCGCCAACGGCAGCACACCATCCTGACGCAAGCTGCGGATATCGCCGCCGCCTTCACGCTTACTGATCTTGCCTTCTTTCATTTTCAGCAATGCCATGTGGCCCATGACCGGAATTTTGTGGCCGAGGGCCTCCATGATCTGGATCTGGATAGCGCTGTTGCTCACATGGTCTTCGCCACGGATGATGTGGGTGATGCCCATTTCGCCATCATCGACCGAGGTGGCAAAGGTGAACAACACGCCGCCATCTTCGCGGATGAGCACGGGGTCGGAAAGCTTGGCGCCGTCGAAGGTCGTCGGCCCGCGTACCATGTCGTCCCACGTGATGTTGGCGTGGTCGAGCTTGAAGCGCCAGTGCGGCTTGCGGCCTTGCGCTTCGTATTCAGCACGTTTCTCAGGCGTATCGTTCAGCGCCGCGCGGTCATAGATGGGCGGCAGGCCACGGCCCGCGAGCATCTTGCGTTTGATGTCAATTTCTTCGGCGGTCTCGTAGCACGGATACAGACGACCTTCGGCCACCAGCTTCTCACGCGCTTTTTCATAATTGGCAAAACGATCCGACTGCTTCTCGCTGCAATCCCACTCAAGGCCCAACCATTTCAGGTCTTCCTTCAGGCCGTCTTCGTATTCGCTTTTGCTCCGCGCAAGGTCCGTATCGTCGATACGCAGCAGGAAGCGGCCACCCGCATTGCGGGCGAACAACCAGTTAATGAGCGCGGTGCGCACGTTACCGACATGCAACCAACCGGTGGGGCTGGGTGCGAAACGGACAAATACTTTTTCAGATGGCGACATAAAAAATCCTCTAGACCGCAGGGGTTAGAGGATTTTGCGACGCAGTTCAATGCGCTATTTCGAAGGGCCAAGTCCCGCAGCGGCTGGTTTTACGCCCTGCTGCAGCCGACCCACACTGTCGGCCCATTTTTTCAATGATTCGTTATTCGCCTGCACCCATTGCTGCTGCGCATCGGGCTCGGGCATTTTCGGTGTTTCTTGCTCGCTCATACGCCATGTATAGCCGCCCGTGGCCAAAGAGTGCATGACAATTGCGTGAAAACTACTGGTATTTCCACTTATTGGTAATTGGCCAGCGGCGTTCCTTGCCAAAGGCCATCGGCGTGATCTTCACGCCCGGCGCGCTCTGGCGACGCTTATATTCTGCGCCCCACACCAGCTTAGCCACCTTCTCGACGACCGCGCCGTCCATCCCCTCGGCGATCAGCTCCGCCACGCCCAGCTTGCGCTCAATGAGGCCACGCAGCACCGTATCCAGCACTTCATACGGCGGCAGCGAATCTTCGTCCTTCTGGTCGGGTCGCAGCTCGGCGCTCGGCGGTTTACTGATACTGTTTGGCGGAATTACTTCTCTCGCCTTGCCTAACAACCCAATGCTTGCCGGATCGACCAACGTATTGCGCCACACCGAAAGCTTGCTGACGGTGGTCTTGTAAACATCCTTCAGCACCGCGAAGCCCCCGGCCATATCGCCATACAGCGTGGCATAGCCCACCGCCATTTCCGACTTGTTGCCGGTGGTCAGCAGCATGTGGCCGAACTTGTTACTCGTTGCCATCAGCACCAACCCACGCAGGCGCGCTTGGATATTCTCTTCTGTCGTATCCGCCTTGCGGCCTTTGAACAGCGGCGCCAACGCGGCTTCGGCGGCTTTCATGCCACCTTCGATGGGCACCGTATGCGTTTGCACCCCAAGATTCGTCGCCAGTTGGTGTGCATCATCGAGACTATGCTGCGAGCTATGCGGGCTAGGTAGCAGCAGCCCGAGCAGTTTGTCCGCACCCAGCGCATCCACCGCAAGGGCAGCGCACAAGGCCGAATCAATACCACCGCTCAAACCCAATACCACACCGGGGAAACCATTTTTTCGCACATAATCGCGCAAGCCCAGCACTAGCGCATGGTAGATCGTTTCTTCATTGCCGCGGGTGTCTTCCATCGGCGCAGCGATGCATTGCCACTGTCCGCCCTTCTTTTCCCACTGGGTGATGGCAAGCGCTTCGCGGAATGCCGGCAAGCGGCACACATCGTTGCCCTCTGCATCGACGGCATACGAGCGGCCATCGAACACCAGTTCGTCCTGCCCGCCCACGAGGTTGAGGTAAACCAGCGGTAAGCCAGTCGCTTTCACCACCGCATCCACCACTTGCTTGCGCTGCCCCGCTTTGCCGATGTGATAGGGCGAAGCGTTCTGCACCAGCAGCATTTCAGCCCCCGCCTTGGCGAGTTCGACGCCCGCGCCTGCTTGCCATACTTCTTCGCAGATGATGACGCCGAGTTTTATCCCGCGCCACTCCACTATTTTTGCTGCCGGGCCGGGGGTGAATACGCGCATCTCGTCGAATACACCGTAATTGGGTAGCGCGTTCTTCGCGCGCAGCAATTCCAGCCGTCCGCCGCTGACCAGCACGCTGGCGTTGTAGATCGCACCCTTCTCGTCCCACAGATTGCCGATGATGAGGTCGCAGTTGAGCGATTGCGTATCCTTAGCGATCTGGCGTGCCGCGTCCCATGCCGCCTGGCGGAAGGCCGGCACGAGGATAAGGTCTTCGGGCGGATAGCCCGTCAGCGCCATTTCGGGATAGAATACAAGGTCTGCACCCTGCTCTGCGGCCTGCTGTGCCGCACGCACGATCATCAGCGCATTACCGGCAAGGTCGCCCACGATCGGATTGATCTGGGCCAGGGCGAGGGTCAGTTTCATGCAATTGTCATACTACGACCGACGCATTTGGCTAGTGTTTCCACCAGAAAACGAGGAGCCTACCATGATCGACAAACAAATCGCCGAAACGCTCGACCTCCTGAATCGCACCACGGGCCACTACACCTGGACGTGGGACGAAAAAGACAGTTACCACACGGCACCATTAAGTGACGACCTGACGGCCCTCCTCGTCAATGACATCGAGTCGCTGGATTGCAAAGTATCGCAACGTCCGCATGCCGAAGGCACCGAACTTGTGATGGCGCTGGACGAAGCCATCAACTTCATCGAGCGCGAAGCCAAGGATCGCATTCACGTGGCGCCACCCGCGCGCGATCTCGAGCTTGAGTATCTGAGCACGCATCATCCGAAATTCATTTGGCGCCCGCGCGATGAAGGATTCGTTGGCTACGGCTACACGCTGTCGCAGGAAGCAGAATTGATAAAGCCCTTTAAGCGCGAGCGCATTCATCTGGAGCCCACTGAAGCTGAAACGAACCATGATGGTGCAACGCATGGGCTTTTCGTCGCGCGTAGCGATGTTGCCCGGTTGATGCAAAGAACTCAGGAAATCGCGCGCTAACGCTAGCGCTTACAGCGCCTTTTCCAGTTCCGGCAGTATGGTGAACAGGTCACCGACCAATCCATAATCCGCGATCTCGAAGATCGGCGCGGTCTCGTCTTTGTTGATGGCGACGATGACCTTGCTTTCCTTCATGCCCGCGAGGTGCTGGATGGCACCGGAAATACCCACGGCGATATAAAGTTCAGGCGCGACCACTTTGCCGGTCTGACCCACTTGCCAGTCGTTAGGCACATAACCCGCATCGACCGCTGCGCGGCTTGCGCCCATAGCAGCGTTCAATTTGTCGGCCACGCTAGCCAGCAGTTTAAAGTTATCCGCCGAGCCCAAACCACGGCCACCGGACACAACCACGCGTGCGCTGGTCAATTCCGGGCGGTCGCTCTTGGCTTCCTGCATCCCCACGAAACGCGAGATAGTCTCGACCGGCACGGCGGGCACATCCACCACTTGCGCGGTTCCACCATCACCCACCTTGTCGAACGCCGTGCCACGCACGGTGATAATTTTGATGGCGTCGCTGCTTTGCACTGTCTCCAGCGCATTGCCCGCATAGATGGGACGCACGAACGTATCGGCACTCACCACGGCAGTGATCTCAGAAATCTGCTGCATGTTAAGCAACGCTGCAACGCGCGGCATCACATCTTTGCCTTGCGTGGTCGCCGGTGCCAGCACGTGGGTATAGGCCCCTGCCAGTTCACGAATGAACGGCGCAAGATTCTCAGCGAGCGGATGGGCATACAGTGCATCGTCTTCCACCAGCACTTGGGCCACGCTTTCCAACGCAGCGGCTTGTTTCGTTACGTCGGCAATGTTGTGCCCAGCAAGTGCCACATGGATATCGCCACCGATCTTCTTGGCGGCACCGATGGTCGCGCGCGTCGCGGCGCTAATGGTTTTGCCGTCATGTTCGGCAACTACTAAAATCGTCATTAGATTACCTTCGCTTCGTTGCGGAGTTTATCGACCAGCTCGGCCACGTCCTTCACCTTGCCGCCGCCTTTGCGCTTGGCCGGTTCTTCGAGTTTGATGATCTTCATGCGCGGCGTGGTGTCTACACCCAGCTCTTCGGTGGTCAACACAACGAGCGGTTTGCTGCGTGCTTTCATAATGTCGGGCAGCTTCGCATAGCGCGGCTCGTTCAGGCGCAAATCGGTGGTGATGACGGCGGGCAACTTCACCGCAATGGTCATCAATCCGCCATCCACCTCGCGGGTCACAGTGGCTTCGCCATTGGCAATTTCCACTTTGCTAGCGAACGTCGCTTGCGGCCAGCCCAGCAGGCCCGCGAGCATTTGTCCCGTTTGGTTCGCATCGTCGTCGATGGCTTGTTTGCCTGCGATGACGAGATCGACATTCTCGCGCCCCACGATAGCCTGCAGCATTTTCGCCGCCGCTAGCGGCTCGATGCGCTGATCGGTCACCACATGAATAGCGCGGTCAACACCGACAGCCAGCGCGGTACGCAGCGTTTCTTCACATTTCTTTTCACCGATGGTGACAGCGACCACTTCGGTCGCGATGCCTTTTTCTTTCAGGCGAATGGCTTCTTCGACAGCGATCTCGTCGAACGGGTTCATGCTCATCTTGATGTTGGCAAGCTCGATGCCCGAGCCATCGCCCTTAACGCGGATCTTCACGTTGTAATCGACCACCCGTTTTACAGGTACGAGAATGCGCATCAGAGAACTCCGTTTTTTATTTTTATAAATTGAGTGTGCGGATTTTTTTGCGCGATTGCAAGTTGCGCTGCAACTATCGCATCAGCAGCAGCAACGCAACGCACGCAAGTGCGAGTCCTTGCAACGTGACGCGCATCACCATCATCTTGTTGCCGTATTTGCGATTGGCTTCGCCACCGCGCGCCATGAGTGTGATGCCGATGAGCAGCACGATCGCGGTCGCCGCCATCAGACCGAACATAACAATGGCAAGACCGGTCTGCATTACGCGGCCGCGCCGTTGGCAGGCTGGTATTTGTAGGTGCGCGAGCAATAGCCGCAGGTCACCGAATGGTTCTGCTCAGGGTCCACATGCAGGTACACGCGCGGATGGCCGAGTGCGCCACCGCCAC
>JBEIOT010000180.1:0-4013 GCA_040377415.1 Azospirillum sp.
CCAGAACGAAGGGCATAACGAAGCCCATCGCCGTACGGCGCGTGCAACACTGGGCGATCGCGTGCCGACCAGCATCGAGCCGGTGCCGCAAGACGACGGTTCGCTGGGCAAACGCAAGCGCACCACAGGCGAGAAGATCTTCGATGTTACGACCTACGGTGGCTTCGCATTGCTCGGCAACGAGATCACCGCCACCGCCATCGTCAAACAGGCCGGTAAAGACAACTTCGTGGGGAAGCTATTCCGCGACGCAGGCGAATTCACCAAGAAGCACGGCCCCAAATCGTCGAAATATGTTCAGGAAGGCCGCCTCAACTACATTAACTTCGCCATCATTGGTGGCATGTTGATGGTGCCGTTCATCAAGGCGCTTGAGGATAACAAGGGCAAGCTGGTGCGCTTCGCCGACCGCATGGTCCACGGCAGCCGCGCCGACACCGACCCCAACATGTCGCGCGCCCACGAAGAAATGGATAACGCGCCCAAGCAAACCTGGGGCTCGCTGTGGAAAGGCCGCGCCCTCACCGTTCTCACCGCCTACACGGTGGACTCTACCATCGGCTGGAAGAGCTCGGTAGTATCACGTGCACTCGAGAAAACCCCGCTTAAGGAATACAGCAGCTTCGACCACCTTGGCGTGAAGGGTGCAAAATTCATCGCTCCGAAGATCCCAGGACTTAGCGAGCTACAGAAAACACGCGCCCATGGCTGGATCGAGCACGGCATAAGCTTGTTCACCCTAAGCAGCGCGCTGACGGCGATTTTCTATGTCAGCTCTAAATTCTTTGCGCAGCGCCGCGACACGCGTCGCGAAATTTACGATGAGATCCACGCCACGCGTGCCGAGCACATCGCTGCGACTGCGGCCCCGCAAACAGAAGTAAAAAAAGACGATGCCCCCGTGCCGACGGTCAACGCCATCGCGCATGAAGCACGCCTAGCCGCCGCCCCCGAACTCACAAGGGAGGCGTAACATGGAAGTGCATCGTAAAGATGGCGACATCGAGAACCGCCCCGTTTCCAAGGGTGGCAAAGCATTCGATCTGCTTACGTATTTTGGCATCGCCGGTGTCGGCACCTTCCTTGCAACCATCCCCACCGGTGCGATGTTCCTTAAAGGCGGTCACTGGCATGGCGTTGCGCAGAGATTTGAGAATGGCCTAAAGAATATTGGGTTCTCGCGCCGCTTGGCCGAGCATGGTGCGAACACCTTCGCGACCTTCTGGGGCGGCACGCTCATGCTTATCCCCGTAGGCTTGATGGAGAAGAACCGCACGAAGATCGTGAATGCCTTCAACCGCTTCTTTAACGATCCAACCGATCCCAGGAGCATCGAGGATGCACCGCCGCAAACCGCTGGCAGCATTGTCAAAGCTCGCGCCGTCGCGACCGCAACGGTGTTCACTGGCTTCGTGGGCACAGAAATGTTGGTCGGCGAGGAACGCTTCAAGTCCCTGCAGCACGATGCTGGCCAGAAACTTGCCAGCGTCTTCAAGCACGAAACACATGTCATGAAGAACGGCAAGCTGGTCGAAGGCCTGCTCTATAAATTCGGCCGCACCGGCGCGCTCGATGTGCTGGCCACCGTCTCCTCAGCGACGCTGCTGTATATCGGCAGCCACTTCTTCGCCAAGCGCGCCTACGAGCGCCGAGTTACGCGCGATTACATGGAACAAAAGCGCGCTGGCATCAGCGAGCCGCTCCTTCCCACTGTAACCGCAGAAGCACCCGCTCTATTGCCAACACCCACGCCCAACGACAAGCCGCTGCCGCAGATCACCCACGCGCAGCACGAGCACGCGCTTAGCCCCGCGCCCGAGCAACCGCAGCTTCACGCCTAGCCTTGGCGCGCGCGCTGTGCTAGCAACGGCGCATGAGTTCACTCCCTGATCGCTTCGGCCCCTTGCCCGATTCTCACTGCGTGCCCGATGTGCTGGCGCATGATCTTGGCGTCGTGTTCTGCGGCACCGCGCTTGGCCGCGCCAGTGCGCAGGCGAAAGCGTATTACGCCAACCCCGGCAACTTTTTCTGGAAGGCCATCCACGGTGTCGGCCTCACGCCACGCCTGCTGAAACCCGCCGAATATCCCAACGTCACGCAATACGGCATCGGCCTCACCGACCTCTGCAAGACCGCCTACGGGCAAGACGTCGACCTGCCCGACGACGCTTTCGACACCGACGCCATGCGCATCAAAATAGAAGAATACCAGCCGCGCTTCTTGGCCTTCACCAGTAAGACCGGCGCGGCCGCCATGCTCGGCAACTTCACCACCAGCGGCCTCAAATACGGCCTGCAGGAACACCGCATCGGCGACACACAGCTGTGGGTGCTGCCCAGCCCCAGCGGCCAGGCCCGCAAGTTCTGGACCATCACCCCGTGGCAAGCGCTTGCCGCCGCGATTCGAACTCGCCAATAATTTGCGTAGCGCCGTAGCTGCGCGAGCCGCGTAGCGGGAAGAGTCAGCGACTGTAAGGAGCCAAGGGATGGCTAATCCCTTCAAGGCCGAAGGCCCACTTAATACAGCTCCCATAAAACCACTTCGCAAACTCTCGCAACCACGCTAAATGGGAGCGATGCAATTTCCCGAACTTCCTGCCTGCCGTGAATGCTGGTACGTCGCCGCCCCCTCGCGCGACGTCAAGCGCGGCGGCATGACGCCCCTCACCATCCTCGGCGAACAAATTATCCTGCTGCGCGACGACACCGGCGCCGTCGCCGCCATGCGCGATTTTTGCCCGCATCGCGGCATCCCCTTGCGCTACGGCAAGTTCGATGGCTGCTCGCTCACCTGCTGCTACCACGGCTGGAAATTCAATATGCAGGGCACCTGCACCGAAATTCCCGCCCTGCCCACCGGCGACACCACCGATGTCAGCCGCATCAAAGCAAAAACCTACCCCGTGCGCGAGATCAACGGCGTCATCTGGATATTCATCGGCACCACCGAGCCCGGCGAGCCGCCCGCGCTGCCCTACAGCATCGACTTAAAGCATGTCGATTCCGTCCTCTTCCCGTGCGACATCGACCATGCCGTCATCGGCCTCATGGACCCCAGCCACGGCAGCTTCGTGCACCAGAGCTGGTGGTGGCGCAGCAGCAAGTCCATCCACGACAAAGCCAAAGATTTCGAGCCCACGGAAATGGGCTTCCGCATGAAATCGCACAAGCCCAGCAGCAACAGCCGCGCCTACAAAATTCTCGGCGGCAGTGGCGAGCGCAGAACCGAAATTGCCTTCCGCCTGCCCGGCCTGCGCACCGAGCATATCAGCATCGGCGCGCGTCACATCCTGCTGCTCACCGCCCTCACGCCCATCGACGACAAAACCACGCAGCTACACCAGTTCATGGGCACTAACATCGGCGCGCTCAACCTGCTCAAGCCCCTGCTCGTCCCCTTCGGCAAAGCCTTCATCCAGCAAGATCTGGATATCGTGAAGAAGCAGCAAGAAGGCCTAAGCCAAGCCAGCACGCCCACCCTCATGCTCCTCGGCGACGCCGACGCACAGGCGATTTGGTACTACCGGCTGAAGAAGGAGTACCATGCGGCACAGGCAGAGGGACGTGGGTTTGAGAACCCGCTTAAGGCTAGGACGCTGAAGTGGCGCAGTTAAGCACTCTCACTCTGTTTTCTGACTTCAAAAACTTCGATTCTATTTTTGCCAAGCTCTTTGGCTTTGCGCATAGCTAAATTCGCATTCTGGGGCAATTTTGGCGATTTCCCCTTTGCATGAGCAACGCCTATCGAGACACTTAAGGTTACGCTTTCTTTCTCAATAGAAAACTTTCTTTCTGACAGGACCTTATGGACTGACTGTGCGAATGACATAGCCATTTCCAAAGAATAATTAGGTAGAAAAATTACGATCTCGTCTCCTCCACGAAGATAAGCGTACCCTTTATTTTGCACTGTATCGTCGATGAGTTTTTGAAACTCTGGAAGCAAAGCCTGATCAACAACTTCTTCACTAAAATTCGTATTAAGTGCTTTGAAATCATCAATATCCAAATAC
>JBEIOT010000048.1:0-10227 GCA_040377415.1 Azospirillum sp.
CGCCAGCGGCACGCTATTGAGCCTTCCCGTGTTCAACGGGGGCAGGCTTAGCGCCAACCTCGCTGCGTCCAAAGCAAGCTTCCGCGAGGCCGTGGCAAATTATCGCGCACAAGTGCTCGTCGCCTTTAAAGAATCCGAAGATGCCTTGTCGGGTGTGCGCACCGCCAAAGGTGCAGCCGTCGCGCAAGAGCAAGCCGCCAGCGCTGCACAGCGCGCGTATCGCGTTGCCCGCCTGCAATACGACAACGGCTTCATTGGATATCTGGAGCGCATCGACGCCGAGCGCAGCTTGCTTGGTGCGCAACGTGGGCAGGCCCGCGCACGTGCCGACCAGTATGTCGCCGCCATCACCCTTATCCGCGCGCTTGGCGGCGGTTGGGACGTGCCGATCCCTGCTGTGCAACCGGTAGAAAAAATCGCCGCGCCAGTAGTAGATACGCCCCCAGTGCCGGAGGAAAAGGTTCTCCCGAAAACCACGGAGGCCGCGCCTGCACCCGCACCCACCCTGTTGCTGAAGCCCGACGCGACCGTTCCTCTCGCCAAGGATGCGCCCATCGCATGGCAGACCCTTTCGGATAAACCGATCGCTACCGCCAAGCCCAAGCCGGTGGCGTTACCGTTCGCCAAGCGTAACCCGAAGAAGCCTGTCGCCGGGGTGCCATAAAGGCCTAGCCTTCACGACGACGACTGCATTTATTTACAAACCCTTCCATCTTCGTTATCGGTGAGATTCACCGGAGGATTCGATGGACTATCTTTTAACGCTTGTGAACGACCCTGCTGCATGGGTCGCCCTTGCTACCCTTATCGTGATGGAAGTCGTGCTCGGCATCGACAACCTCATCTTCATCGCCATCCTCAGCAACAAACTGCCCGAAGCCCAGCGCAAGAAAGCGCGCCGCATCGGCCTTAGTGCGGCATTGGTATTGCGCCTGCTGCTGCTTGCGTCCATCGCGTGGATCGTCACACTGACCGATCCGGTCATCACCATTCTCGGCAACGAGCTCTCGTGGAAAGAGATCATACTCATCGCTGGCGGCCTGTTCCTGTTATGGAAAGCTACGAAAGAGATCCACCACAAAGTCGATCCCGATCCCGCGCCGGATATGTTCGCCGCCAAGAAAGCCATCGCAGGCACATTAACTGCCGTCGTGTTCCAGATCCTCGTGCTCGATCTTGTCTTCTCGGTCGACAGCATCATCACCGCCGTGGGCATGACCCATCACGTGCCGATCATGGTGCTGGCGGTGCTGGTCGCCGTTTCGGTCATGATGCTGGCCGCCACGCCGCTGTCGAACTTCATCAACCGCAACCCCACCATCGTCATGCTGGCGCTGTCATTCCTGATGATGATCGGTATGGCGCTCATTGCCGAAGGCCTCGGCTTCCACGTGCCCAAAGGCTATGTCTATTGCGCCATGGCGTTCTCGGGCTTTGTCGAGATGCTGAACCTTGTCAGCGCCAAAGCGAGCAAGAAGAAAAAAGAGCCGGCTGTGGTGAAGAAAAAACGCCCGCGTACCAAAAAGGCGTAGCCGCTACAGGATCGTCTGCATGCTGGGTGGCACGGGTAACGTGAAGTAAACCGTGCTTCCGTTGCCGGGCGCTGATTCCATCCAGATCTTGCCGCCATGCAGCTCAACGATCTTCTTGCAGGTGGCAAGGCCAAGCCCTGAACCCGGATATTCGTCCTGCGTGTGCAAGCGCTGGAACATGCCGAAGATGCGCTCAAGATTTCCCGCCGTAACGCCGATACCTTCATCACGCACGGCAAAGCGCCACTGCTGTCCATCCTGCTTGGCAGCGATGGTGATGCGCGGCGGCTTGGCATTCGGGGTGAATTTCATGGCGTTGGAAATGAGATTCTGCAGTAAGCGCTCCATCAGCAGCGGGTCGCCCCACACCCATGGCAACGGGTCGCGATGCACTTGCGCGTTGCGGCGGTGCATGTCGCCACTCATTTCCGCCAGCACGCGATCCACGATACCGTCGATGCCGATGGGGCGGAACTTCTCGACCTTCTGCGCGTGTGCATGCAGCATCAGCTCGTCGGTCATTTGCTGCAGGCTTATCGCGCTGTTGCATGCCTGCTCGACGCATTGCTGTCCGCGTTTATCAAGCGAGGGCGCATGGTCTTTCTGCAAGCGTTGCAGTTGCGTGGCAACGTCGCGAAGTGGTTTTTCAAGGTCGTGGCTTGCCACCCATGCGAACCGGCTCAGTTCATAATTGGAATCCTGCAAGTTCTTCACCTGCACTTGCAGCTGGTCGTAAAGCCGCACATTCTCCAGCGCCACGGATGTAGTGTCCGCTAGTGCTTGCAGCACGGCGATGATCTCATCGGATGGCACTTGGTGCTTCGCCCAATAATTGCCGATGGCACCGATGGGCGATTTGCGGCGGATGGGAACCATCGCCAAACTTTTCACGAAGGTGGGGCGATACGCGTCCTGCGGAATGCGTGCGTCCTTGTAGATGTTCTCGATGACCACCGGCTGCGCATGTTCCATCACCCAGCCGCTGATGCACGACTTCAACGGAAAGCGCATGCCCTTCCAAAGCGGCGTGATGGCATCTTCATCGACGTAAAAACAGTGATCATGATCGCGCAGGACAAAGGTCGCGCCATCGGCACCGGTGAGGTCGCGGGCGGCGTGGCGCACGATCTGGGCGATTGAATCCACATCGCGTGCCTGCGAGAGTTCCTGCAGCACATCGACCAAACGTTCCATTGCCGAAACATACCACACCGAATGGGTGGAGCTTACGTTACGACTTGCTTGCCATGATGCCATACTCACCCCACAACTGAAGCGTGTATTTTTGATTGCTTATTCGTCTTGGTCTATAGCATTAACTACGGTCTTTGTACAGTATTTTGGCTCTGCACATTTATCTGACGGTCACATTCAGGCTTCACGGGCCGCAACCTTGAGTGGCGGCCCGTGAATATGAGTGGCGGCCCGTGAATATTCTGATGCTTAGGCGGCGTTCTTTTTGCTCGTCTCGCCGCGCAGCGCTTCCGTCACACCACTCAGGTGGCGCGGCAGGTCACCGGGCAAGCGCGAGGTGATGAACTGGCCATCGATGGCCAGCGCTTCATCGCTGAAACGTGCGCCAGCTTTTTCCACTTCTTCTTTGATGCCTTCATAGCCGGTAATTTTTTTACCGCGAATGAGATCGGCTGCGGCTAGCAATTGCGGGCCATGGCAGATGGCTGCGATGGGGCGACCCGTGCGGGCGAATTGCTGCACGAAGGCGACGACGTTCTTGTCGTCACGCAACGTTGCAGGCGCTTTGCCGCCGGGAATGTAGAGCAACGCATAGCTCTCTGGCGTCAGGCTTTCCAGCTTGCTGGTCTGCTTGAACTCGTAGCCCTTTTTGCCTTTGAAGCTTTTGCCATCAATGGTGGCGACATCCACCGTGTAGCCTTCTTCCGTCAGGCGATAGTATGGATAGAAGAACTCCATATCCTCGGTGTTGTCGGCGGTGATGATGAGCACGCGCTCGGCTTTTTTCAGGCGCTCGGGCGTCGGTGCGGCTTTCATGATGTCTTTTTCTTCTTTGAAGGGATTGAGGTCCATGGGTTTGCTCCTGTTATTGATGAGCGGGAATCAGACCGTATCCGGCATAAAATCTCCATCGGCCCTTGGGCGTGATTGACAATCAGTCGCTTGCGCGGCATCGCTTGCCCCCATGGCCAATCTTTCCGTCAGCGTCCTTCGCCTTTCCGATTTCCGCCGCCTGCTATGCACGCGCATGTGCGGCCTCATGGCGTTGCAGGCGCAGGCCGTCATCGTTGGCTGGCAAATCTATTCGCTGACCAAAGACCCGTTCATGCTCGGTCTCGCCGGCTTGGTCGAGGCCGTGCCTGCCATCGCCTGCGCTCTGTTCTCGGGCCATGTGGTCGATATCAGCCGCCCGCACCGCGTTTACCTGCTGTGTCTTGGCGTGCTGGCACTTAACACGCTGGCGCTCTTCCTGTTCGCGGGCGGCATCCTGCACGCGGGCGATATCAGTGTTGTGCTCATCATCTTCATCGGCATCTTTATCTCGGGCGTCGCGCGCGCATTCATTATGCCCAGCACCTTCTCCCTGCTGCCGCAGATCGTGCAGCGTTCCGAAATTCCTGCTGCGTCGGCATGGCTCAGCAGCGGCTTCCAGCTCGCCGCCATCACCGGCCCTGCTGTCGCAGGCATCATCTATGGCGGCTATGGGGCCACCATCGCGTGGGCCATGCCCGTGCTGCTGATGACCGTCGCCGTACTGCTAGTGGCCAGCATGCAGCCTGCTACCAAACAGTTCCGCAACAGCGCCAAGCGCGAACCGGCTGCGGAAAGCATCAAAGCAGGCTGGTGCTTCATCTGGCACAATCAATCGCTCCTTTCCATCATGGCACTCGACATGTTCGCGGTGTTGTTCGGCGGTGTCGTCGCCATCCTGCCTGCCTATGCCGACCAGGTGCTGCACACCGATGCTGAGGGACTGGGCATGCTGCGCGCCGCGACCGCCGTCGGCGCAATTTTCACCGCGCTGTATTACGCCTTCAAGCCGATGAAGAAGATCCATGCGGTGAACCTGCTCTGGGTCATCACCGCGTTCGGTCTATGCATGATCGGCTTTGGCCTTACCGCTAACTTTGCCGTGGCGTTCGCGCTGCTGGCCATCTCCGGTGCGTTCGATTCGGTCAGCATGGTCATGCGCTCCACGCTCATGCAGCTACTTATCCCCGATGACATGCGCGGCCGCGTCAGCTCCGTGAACTCGATGTTCATTATCTCCAGCAACGAGATCGGGGCGTTCCGCGCGGGCACGGGTGCGGCGCTCATGGGGCTTGTGCCCTCCATCATCGCGGGCGGCATCGGCACGCTGATCGTGGTCGGCGTCACGGCACTCAAGGCTCCCAAGTTGCGCAAGCTCGTGGTCGATGCCGACGAAGCGCGCCAGGCGCCGTAAGCGAACATCATCGCTTTTTAATGAGTGGCTGCGCCATCTTCTCGCTCTAAACGGAGGGATTCATCTATGGACGGCCATTGGTTCTTTGGCGGCAACTGGCACGAGGTCTTCGCGCTTTCAGTGCCGGTGCTCGAGTTGTTTGTGCGCGCAACGCTTTTATATTTCGGCTTCTTCATTCTGCTGCGCGCCATCCTGCGTCGCCAGATCGGCTCGCTCGGCACCACCGACCTGCTGCTCGTGGTGCTGATCGCCAGCTCTGCGCATAACGGCATGGGTGCCGCGAACAAATCCATTTCCGACGCACTGCTCATGGCCAGCATCATGGTGATGTGGAACGTACTGCTGCAATATATCAGCCAGCATTCGCCGTGGGTGGCACGCTTGCTTCACCCGCCCGCCATTTGCCTTGTGAAGAATGGCCGCTATAATCGCAAGGCGATGAACCACGAGCTTATTACTGAAGATGAGATCCTCACCCAGATGCGCCAGCAGGGCATCGACGATGTAAAGCGTATCAAGCTCGCTTGCCTTGAAGGCGACGGCAAGATCAGCATCCTGACGCATGACAAGCAACGTCACCGCAAACCGCGCGCAGCCAAAGCATGAAAAAGAGTGAACGCGCTAAACCCGTGTGGAAAAAGAAAGCGCCCAAGGGTGCGACCAAGACCACGCTAACACCGGCGCAAAAGCAGGAAGCGAAAACGCGTGCAGCAAAAGCGGGCCGTCCCTACCCCAACCTCATCGACAATATGTTCGTAGCGCGCAAAGCCAAGGCGGAGGCAAAATAAAAAGGGCGCTCCGAGGAGCGCCCTTTTGTCATGCATGTGAATGCATCCTACGAATGCTTGTCCATTTTAGCATGGGCAGCTTCTTTTTCCGCCAGGGTCACTTTGCCATCTTTGTTGGCATCGACCGCAGCCCATTTATCGGCATCCCAACCAGCGGCTTTCCACTCGGCGGGGGTCAGCGAACCATCGCTGTTGGCGTCAGCAGATTCGAATTTGTCTTTGAGTTCGGCCTTATCAGTACCTGCATAAGCCGGTGCTGTGAGGGCCATAGCAGCGATAGCGCTTGCGAGGATCAACTTGGTTTTCATGGTAGACTCCTTTTTGTCATTTCCCCCGTGCAAGTGATGTAGGACAGCTCGCATCAAGAGCCCATATGTGAGAGCCCGCCTGCGCATCAGGAATGCGCTTATTGCGCCGCACAAGGGCAGGAATCCTCAAGGGTTGCCATGCGGCCAAGGGCTAGCTATGGTGCGCCGTCAAAAATAACATCAAGGACTTAGCCATGAACGCCGCTGCTGCTGCCAAAGCAAAGAAAGTTCCGCTGTACCGCAATCTGTATGTGCAGGTGCTTGGCGCCATTGCGTTGGGTGTGCTCATGGGCGCCTACATGCCCGAGCATGCCGTGAAGATGAAGATCCTCGGCGACGCGTTCATCAAGCTCATCAAGATGATGATCGGGCCGATCATTTTCTGCACCGTGGTCTCGGGCATCGCCAGCATGGGCAGCATGAAGGAAGCGGGTTCCATCGGCCTTAAAGCTCTTATCTTCTTCTTCTTCTTCAGCGTCGTGTCGCTCCTCATCGGTATGGGCGTGGCACATGTCGCCAAGCCCGGCGTCGGCATGAACATCGATGCCAGCAAGCTCGATCTCAAAGCGGTTGAAGCTTATACCGGCGGCACCGTGAAGCTCGACGGCCCGGCGGATTTCTTCATGCACATCATTCCCAAAACGCCGGTCGATGCGTTCGCTTCGGGTGAAATTCTGCAGGTGTTGTTCTTCGCGTTGCTGTTCGCCGGTGCGGCCACCGTGCTTGGTGCCAAGGGCAAACCCATCATCAACTTCATCGACGACATGTCGCACTTCTTCTTCGCGATGATCGGCTTCATCATGAAACTCGCGCCGTTGGGTGCGTTCGGTGCCATGGCCTACACCGTGGGCGAATACGGGGCCGATTCACTGCTGCCGTTGTTCGAGCTACTCATCTGTTTCTACGTCACCTGCCTGCTATTCGTGTTCATCGTGCAATGGGCCATCCTCAAATGGGTAGGCCTGTCGCTCATGCAATACTTGCGCTACATCCGCGACGAGCTGGTCATCGTGCTTGGCACCTGCTCATCCGAAACCGTGTTCCCGCGTATGGTCGATAAAATGACCGCGCTGGGTATCGAACGCTCGGTCGTAGGCATGGTGCTGCCCACCGGCTACAGCTTCAACCTTGTCGGCTCGTCCATCGCCATGAGCCTGAGCGCCATCTTTCTGGCGCAAGCGACCAATACCCCGCTGACGTTGGGTCAGGAAGCGCTCATTCTCGGTATCATGCTGCTCACCAGCAAAGGTGCAGCGGGTGTTGTCGGCAGTGCATTCGTGGTGCTCACCGCGACGCTGGCGTCGCTCAACATCATTCCAGTGGCATCCGTCGCGCTGCTGCTTGGTATCGACCGCTTCATGAGCGAAGGCCGCGCAGTGACGAACCTTATCAGCAACGGTATTGCCACCATCGCCATGGCGAAATGGGAAGGCAAACTGGATATGGCGACCGCGAAAGCGGTGCTGGCGGGTAAGAAGAATCCGAAGCTGGAATCCGCGAGCGCTTAGCGGCCTTTGCTTTCGGCACGGGCGACGGCGGCGACCACTTCGGGTGCGCTCGTCATCTCATCCTTGTTAAAGTCGGGCCAGCTGGTCACGCCTGCTTTGCCCATCACACGGCTGATCTCGTTGATGCTGATATTCCCATCGCCGTTAAGATCGAATTTCTTCGTCTTGCCCATCGCCTCAAGGTCCTGCCCGATGCCTTCCTCGACCACGGTGGCGATGCGGTAATAAGCGAATCGTGCATCCTTCAGGGTCTTGCCACTGGCAAGGTATGCCCGTGCTTCGTTCATCATCGCTTCAGAAGTCTCGCTGGCGAGTTGCGGATCATTGGTCGCGGTGACGTTCTTTGTTTTAAGGTCGCGAATGCGCTCAAGATGCTTGTTGCCCGTCGGGTAGTCGCCGCTCATGCCGTGGGTCGCTGCCAGTTCAAGCAAGTCGGTTGCCGCCGCGTTGGCCTTGAACTGCGGATCGAGCGCCATGCGCGCCTGTTCCAACGTGCCGCCATTGCCAAGATAAATACCCGCTTCCTCGCGGATCTTCGCATCGATCGGGCGGTCGGAAGCCACCAGGTAGCCGTCCATGGTGATCGTGCCCATGGGTTGTTCCAAACGGCCATCGGTCCCGACACTCACTTCGGCAAAGCCACGGCGTTTCATATCGAGCAACAACCCGAGATTATCAAGCTGTTGATTGCCGGTCTTTGCGTTCGCTTGGGGTTTCAAATACCCGATCAGCTCGTTGAGCTTATCCTGCGGCACGGCGAGGCGACGTTCATTCTCGCGGCTAGCATCCACTGTCTGCGCGAATGCACTGCCCGTCGCCGTATCGACAACAGCCGCAGCACCACGCACATTATCACCCGCGCGGAAGTCGTTGTAGCCGACCATTTGTTTCACCGCAGCGCCTGCACCGTTGGCACCGGCAGTGAGGACATCCTCATCATTCGAACGATTCGCCACACCGATGATGGTGCCAATGGTCGCGGTGATGCCCACTTCAGCCGCCGCGCCGATCAAGCCGCCCTTCACATGCGGGCGCTTGGGCATCTTAAAATCATCGACAGCGGTTTCTACCGCGCGCATTTCAGCGGATAGTCCGGCCGAGGGTACATCCACCGCTACGTCAAGATTAAGGGCGGCCTTGCGGAACTGGTTACTCTGACGCGGTAATCCTGCATCCTGATCCATGCCCTCCGGCTGACGACGACCGAACGTATTACGCGGCGCGAAATGTTTGGGCTTGGCATCCGCTTCGGGGGCTACAGTGAGCGGTGTTGTCTCTTGCTCGGCCATTGCCTCAAGAATTTTTTGCTGGCGCTGGAATTCTAGCGGCCCATGGAGGCGCTCTGCCTCGGGGTGCGGCAACACACCCGCGCGATTGAATTTTTTTTGGCCATCCATTTCGATGCGCAGTTCATCGATCTCTTTCAGCGTTTCGC
The DNA here is from genome assembly GCA_040377415.1 of Azospirillum sp. Classification (GTDB taxonomy): domain Bacteria; phylum Pseudomonadota; class Alphaproteobacteria; order Rickettsiales; family UBA3002; genus QFOX01. The sequence continues at coordinate 8,990 of JBEIOT010000048.1, forward strand.
GATTTCCCGTGCTCGCACCGCTGAAGCGTTGCATGTCGGCGGCGGTGGCGGGGCGCGCATCCACATCACTGATGGGTCGTTGCCTGGATTGCTGCTGCTGTTGCGTCGTCTGATGCCACCGCGCGTTGCCCGCAGCTTCGTCGGCGCTCGGCGCTGTTCCCGAAGGAGCTGCTTTCGCCGCCGCTTCCTGCTGCGCCTTGATTTGTTGATTGCGGATCTCGACAGCCTCTTCGGGGCTACTCAAATTACCGACACCCTGCTGCTGGCGAATCATGGTGCTCGACTCACCGCGCGGCTGCGGGTTGGCAGTGGTAGTGGCAGCCTTGGGTGCTTCCAACTCCTCCATCGTGCCCGTGCGCAATTCTTCCCGCGCCTGCTCCAATGCCGATTCCAGCGATAAGCCCTTGGCTTTGATCAGTGTCTGCGTGCGTTGCTGCACAAAGATCTGGCGTTCGCGGGCGACCGCCGCATCTTCAGGCGGCACGCCCGCATTCGTGTGCTGCTGTTGCTGCGCCATCGTTTGGTAAGGCTGCAGCACGCGTTGCGCAGTTTGCGGATCCACATTTAGCCGCACGGCGAATCCATCGCCTTTATCGATCGTGTCGGTGACGTTCTTGATGATCGTCTCGCGCGACGCGCCGATGTCCTTCAGCGAATATTCTTTGCCATTGATGCTGACGCTGCCATCGACACCCATGCCGGGCAATTCGTTCAGGCCATCGACATATTCGCCCATGCGCGTGCGGGTGAATTCGCGCGCGTCCTGTTGCGCGTATTCTTTAAACTCTTCGACGCTAAGGTCGGTCCAGTCGCGTTTGGTCACTTGCTCGCCGTAACGACGCGCTGCTTCGGGCAGGTCTTCGATGCGAATGGTCGAACCAAAGCGCGAAATATCGTCGGGGTTCAGCGGGCCCGGATCGAACACGGTCATGACGCGTTCGCCTTGGGCGTTGCGTGCATAGCCGATATTGATGTCGCGCACGTCGTCGGAGTTCATACCTTCAAGGGCGAACAAACCTTTGGCGCGCAATACCTCGGCGCGGATGGCTTGTTCGCGCAAATGCGGCGTGGCGAACTGGCTTTCGGGTAAGGCATCGCGCAGCGTCTCGATGCGCGGCATCACTTCCATATTCAGTCGGCCACCGGCAAGCGAGCGCGATTCGATTGCTTGAAGCGTGGTACTGTTGTCGGGGCGCACACCCGGTTCACGCGCTGCGTTCGATACACGAATGATAACG
>JBEIOT010000254.1:0-1860 GCA_040377415.1 Azospirillum sp.
AGCGGCCATGCACGGAGTCGAACTGCAGCAGGTGGGCATGCGTTTCATTCGGTGCCGAACCGTTGGCGGCGACAAGCTGTATGTCGTCGTAACCTTCTTCGACGATGGCGCGTGCGACCGCGCGCCCGATGCGCCCCAAACCGTTGATACCGACTTTAATGGTCATAAAAATCTCCGTTGCGCGGGTTATAGCGCCTGCATGCTGCCTGTAAAGCCCCTAGCCTTCATAAAGTCGTCACAATAACCCGCTAGGGTAGCGATATGCACCCATCCTATCGCCATGCCATGAATATGCTCGATGCCAACTATCCGCAGCTGGCAACGCTGTACGACCACATGATGACGACGGCACGCATCGTGACGCCCCCCAAGCTGGAAGTGATGCGGCGCGTGCCCATGATCGGTGTCGCCGATGAATTGAACGACGCGATCTACCTGGATTCAAAGTTTGTTAATCACCAGCCCAAAAACCTTACCCGCGTGGTGATCGCGCACGAAAACGGCCACCTGCTAGCGGAACATAAGCAAGTCGATGCCGCGATCGCCCCGCATTACGCGAGGCGCAATGAGCAGGAAGCGGACCGGATCGCAGTTCACCTCACCGGCTCGCATGATGATGTGAGCAGCATGCGCGTGATGGCGAACGAATCCGTGCACCGCGGCCTGAGCTCACGGGGACAATCATACCAGCCACTCGCGACGATGCTGCAACGGGCCGTGGGGTATTTTGATGGCCGCAAGCAACAGGTTACCAAAAAGGCGGAAAAAGCCTGGCAAGACTATGTTGGGCACTATGGCACGCCGGAAGAACTGGAAGCCAACATTCGCGGTGTGGACTTAAACGATCGGACCTATGTCGATGCGCTTATTGCCCGCCGTAATCACAAAACCAATCCCGAACTGGGCTAGCGCAGGACGCGCTGCACGCGGCTGATGAAGCGGCTGAGGCGCATGGCATTGCGCGAACGGTAAAGGCCGAAGGTGAAGGTCTCAGCATAGGGGTCATTCACGAAATACCCGCCATACCAGCGAATGAATTGCTGCTTCTTTTTCTCAAAGAACGTCATTGCGCGGCTTTCACGATGGCGTCGGTGGTGATGCCGAACTTTTCGTAGAGCACTTCCGCCGGGGCCGATGCGCCGAACGATTTCATGCCGATGAACACGCCATCGTCGCCAATCAATTTCTCCCAGCCCTGCTCGATACCCGCCTCGATGGCGATGCGTTTGCCCTTGAGCAATTCCTTGCGATAGCTCGCCGGTTGCTGTGCGAACAGTTCGATGCACGGCACGCTGACCACGCGGGTGGGAATGCCTTTGGCTTCGAGTTTTTCCTGCGCTTCGACGGCGAGATACATCTCCGTACCGGTGCTCATCACGGTCACTTTGGGCTCGGCACTGGCTTCGCGCAGGATGTAAGCACCCTTGGCGCATTTATTTTCGGCGGTGAATTCGGTGCGCAACGTAGGCACCGCTTGGCGCGATAGTGCGAGAATGCTCGGCGTTTCTTTGGTCGCGATGGCAAGCTGCCAGCACTCGGCGGTCTCGGTCGCATCGCACGGGCGGAACACGTGGAGGTTGGGGATCGCACGCAACGCGGCCAGATGCTCCACCGGCTGGTGGGTCGGACCGTCTTCGCCAAGGCCGATGGAATCATGCGTCATCACGTAGATGACGCGTTGGCCCATCAGCGCGCTCAGGCGAATGCTGGGGCGGCAGTAATCGGTGAACACGAGGAACGTGCCGCCGTAAGGAATGAACCCACCATGCAGCGCAATGCCGTTCATGGCTGCAGCCATACCGTGTTCGCGCACGCCGTAGTAAATGTAGCGGCCTTTATGGTCGGCCGCGGTGAACGGCG
>JBEIOT010000200.1:0-3261 GCA_040377415.1 Azospirillum sp.
ACCGGTAGCCATAGTGTAGTCTCCTAAAACATTTTTTCCCAACTGCCACAGCGGCAACTGGGTGATTCCATTTCCGACGTACTGTCGGGAACCCTATATCAAACGCCTTAGATCTAACGACCGGAAGTATCTAGAAAGATACGCTACCGAGGTAGCAAGCACATGCAAGAGTATTAATAAAACCGTCCGCAACATACGCAATTATTCGCAAACGTCAACTGCCTATAATGGTGTGCATGTCGATTTCTTTGCGGACGATGGTTTTTCATTCCAGCTATTTAGCGCCAAAGCTTCATGCAAGGGGGTAGGATCATCCACACCCCAAGCGAAGCATTCTACGCCTGTTTTGTTGCTGCAAAGCAGGGGTTTCCGCTAATTTTTGCTAAAAACACATACTTAAGAATTTAGTTCTGGCGACTTGGCCCGGCTTGGCGCTATAAGGCGCGCAACTTGGGGTTTTATACATATGGGCCAGCGTCTTCGTTTTACATTGCTCACTGTCGGCATGACCGCCGCCGTTTATCCGGCGTACGCGCAAGTGCTGCCGGGTTCGGCCCGCCCCGACGCCATCGAGCGTCAGTATCGCATTGAGAACCAGCGCCCCGATGTTGGCGGCGCACCGCTCATCGAAACGCAAGAGCCGCAAGCAAAAGAAATTCGTGGCGGTGTCGCGTTCGATCTCAACGGCATCGAGATCGAGAACGGCACTGTTTACGGTGAATCGCAGCTCAAGCATCTCTACAAAGATAAGATCGGCGAAAAGGTCACGCTGGGCGAGCTCAACGGCATCGCTAACAGCATCACCACCTATTACCGCAACAACGGCTACATCCTGACACGTGCCGTCGTGCCGCCGCAACGCGCCGACAAAGGCATCGTGAAAATTCGCATCGTTGAAGGCTTCGTCAACGAAGTACGCATCGAGGGCGATGCGCAAGACAGCAAACCCATTCAGGCATACGCCGATAAAATTCGCGCCAGCAAGCCGCTCAACGCAGCGGCGCTCGAGCGTTACTTGCTGCTGATGGACGATCTTCCCGGCATCGAAGCCCGCGCTGTATTGCAGCCTTCGGCCAGCACCCCCGGTGCTTCCGACGTGGTGGTGAATGTAACGCGTAAACGCGTTGAAGGTACCGTGAATGCCGACAACCGCGGCAGCCGCTTCTTGGGCCCATACCAGCTTGGTGGCACCGTTGCCGTCAATAACCTGCTGACCGATGAAGACCAAACGCAAGTGCGCATCCTTGGCACGCCGTTCGAGTCGAATGAATTGTTCTACGGCGAAGTACGTCACGAAATGCAACTGGGCGGCGAGGGCACCAAACTTGTTCTCTCGGGCAACCACATCCGTACCGAACCCGGCTCATCCATCGAACTCTTGGAATTCCAGGGCGAGAGCAATAGCTTCACCGTTGGCGCGAACCACCCGATCCTGCGTAGCCGCCAGTCCAACTGGTTCGTGAACGGCGACTTCACCGTCCGTAACGTCGATGTGAACTCGCTCGGTGCTGATTTCTATTACGACCGCACCCGCGTGCTGAACCTCGGCACGGCCTACGATTTCGTCGATAGCCTGAACTCCATCAACCGCCTCGATGCCAACATCGCCAAAGGTTTCGCGATGGGTGCTAGCAGCAGCCAGCCCACCTCGCGCGCCAATGGCGAGCAGTCCTTCTGGAAAATGACGGGCCGCGCGTCGCGTATCCAGCCCATCAGCGGTCCGTTCTCGGCGTACGTAGCCGCAAGCGGTCAGTATTCGCTCGACCCATTGCTCGCATCGGAAGAATTCGCCATCGGGGGCGCTGAGTTCGGCTCGGCCTACGATCCGGCAGAGATCACCGGCGACAGCGGTCTGGCCGGTCGTTTCGAGCTGCAATACAACCAGGCGCCGCAAGGCTTCATCGATCAGTACCAGCTCTACACCTTCTACGATCTGGGTCGCGTCTGGAACCGTTCGCCTATCCCGGGTTCGGAATCGGAGCATGTCTCGTTGTCGTCGGCTGGTATCGGTGCGCGCTTCAACATTGCTGAATCCGTTTCGGGTTCGGTGGAAGCCGCCATGCCGCTGACCAAGACCGTTTCGGCTTTCGGAGTGGATGGCGACGACCATCCGCGCGGTTTCTTCGCCCTTCAGTACCGTTTCTAGATTTCATTATATTTCACTTAATTAGTGTTTTGGTTGTGGTAGCACAACCTTATAATGAAATGCGTTAAGTTGCTGATTATCAAAGCGTTTATGCCCCCCTTATAGAGGTTAAAGATAATGCGAATAGTTTAATAGTTTAACTTGTTTTTAACTATTTGTCCGAGTAGTTTCCCGCCACTTGGCAGCCGGGGGTATCCATCATCCGGCACCAGCATAGGCAAATCATAGGGGCTACTCATGCGTAACGCTGCTCGTTCCATCCGTTCCAGCAACTCTGCTTTCACCTCCAGCTCGATCCTCTACCGTGCGACCTGCGCATCGGTGCTGATCGCACTCACGGCGGGCCAAGCCTACGCATTGCCAAGCGGCGCAGAAGTGGTCGCGGGCCAAGTGAATATCCAGCAGCCCAGCAGCAACAATCTGGTCGTGAACCAGGGCACCGATAAAGCCATCATCAACTGGCAGAACTTCGACATCCTGAACGGTGAATCGACGCACTTCAACCAGCCCGACGCGAACTCAGTTGCTCTTAACCGTATCGGCAGCGGCAGCCCCACACAAATCCTCGGTAAACTTTCGGCCAACGGTAAACTCGTGGTCGTGAACCCCAACGGTGTCGTCTTCGGCGCCGGTGCAGCAGTCGACGTGGGTGGCCTCATCGCCTCGACGGCAGACATCAGCAACGCCAACTTTATGGCCGGCAACATGAAGTTCGACCAAGCCGGTCGTGCCGATGCCAGCATCATCAACAAAGGCCGCATCACGGCGGCTGAAGGCGGCCTTGTCGCCCTCGTTGCGCCCGGCGTGAAGAACGAAGGCGTCATCCAGGCGAGAATGGGTACCGTGCAGCTCGCCAGCGCCGAGACCGTGACCGTCGATCTCTACGGCGACAACCTCTACAGCTTCAAAGTGGGCGAGAACGCCAAGCAAGCCGCCAAAGACGAGAACGGCAATGCCATGGATTCGGCCGTTAGCAACAGCGGCACCATCAGCGCGCAGGGCGGCACCGTATTGCTGACCGCCAACGCAGCAAAAGACATCGTGACCAACGCCGTGAACAACACCGGCGTCATCGAAGCCAGCGCCGCGCGCGTTGAAGGCGGCACCATCATCCT
>JBEIOT010000136.1:0-5658 GCA_040377415.1 Azospirillum sp.
CGCTGGGGAACTTCATAACTACCTGCCTGATGTCATGCGTTCGCCGGTATTTCCGGCTTCTTATTGTGGATGCAGACATACCAGAAAAATTAAAATCCGTAAAGGTTCATTTTATGCCGCCCTTATTTCGCGAAAGGCGCATGAATGCTAGCTGACAAGGCCTTTTGCGATGATATGCAGGATGCGCAATGGACCGATGCGCTGGCCGAAAGGTAAAGATTTTAATATATCCAATGGGGTGGCAGCGGGACCTTGAAGCGCCAGCCCCCAAAGCTCGGTGAGTGTCGCGTCGCTTGCTTGCGCCTGTGCTTCGCTTTTCCCATCTTCGATGCTCAGCTGCCCACTTTCGATGAGTGCATATAAACCGGCGAATGCGGCAGGATGCGCGGCAAGCCATGGCGCGAGCTCCTGCAGCAGCGGGTGCGCGCGGGGGCTTAAGCCCTGCTCCATCGCCTGCAGCGCTTCGCGCCACCAGGCATAGCGCATGAACCCCGCCAGCGGCTCGCGCACATGATTAGGTATCTCATGCATTTCGGCCGCGAACGCGGTAAGCGCGTATAATATGGGGCGATCAGCCGGCGCAGCGAACTGGATGGCGAGAAAGCGGCGATAGTCGCGGCTTCGCACCATCGCGGGTAAATCCAGCGCAGTTTGTGTGCTTGTCATCGGAACTTCATTCTTCATGCGGGCATTTGAAGGTAAATTAAACGGATGGCAACCGTTCACATCATCGGCGCAGGCATCTCGGGCCTGGCTGCCGCTACCAAGCTCGCCGCCGCGCACGTGCCGGTGAAGCTGTATGAAGCCAGCGCCAACGCGGGCGGCCGCTGCCGCAGCAGCAGCGATGCCGAACTGGGCAGCTACGATCACGGGCTGCATATCTTCAGCGGCGCGGCGCGCGAGTTGCAGCAATTCATTCGTCGCATCGAATCCAAAGATCAGTTCGTGCGTGTGGCGAACCATGTGAATGTGACCGATGGCAAAAGCGGTGAGAACTGGCGGCTTTCGCCGCTGCACCCCATCATGGCGGCACCGCTGGTCGATCATATCCAGCTCATCGGCAGCATCGTGATGGCGAATGACGCACCGCTGGAAGATGCGGTCTCGGCATTAAGTCCGCTGCAGGATGCCGCACTCGCGCCGCTGTCGCGCCTGGCCCTCACCCAGCCTTCGCATGCGGCCAGCACCAAGCAGCTGCAACGCCTGCTGCGTCGCCAATTCCGTCGCGGTGGTGGCAAATTCTACATGGCAAAGGAATCCCTGCAGCAAGCGCTCATCACCCCTGCCCTCAGCATGCTCGAATATCTCGGTGGGTCGGTCTATTTCGGCCAGTCGCTGAAAAACTACGACCCTAAGCGCAATGAGCTGAATTTCGCGCGCAAGAAGCTGGTGCTCGATCCTGATGACATCGTGATCGTGGCAACGGCGGCGCATGCGGCCAAGTCGCTGCTGGCGGGGCTTGAAGTGCCGCCCAAGCAACATTGTGCCATGACCCTGCATTACAAAACGGCACATAACGAGCCCGTGGGCAGCGTGCGCGTGCTGGCCAATGCCGCGTGCGACCTGCTGCGCTACGATGAGGGCGTCATTCGTGCCGAGCTGCGCTTGGCCGACCACGCATGGGCCAGCGATGAAGACGCGCTGGCGGCACGCGTGTGGAAGCAAATTGTGGCCATTCACACCGGTCTGACCATGGAATCGCACGCCATCTGGCGCGAGAAGCGTGCGGGCCACGTGCCGCTGAAGAAGAAACTGGCCAAGCCCCAATTGCCGCCCCGCTGTTTCCTCGCCGGCGATTGGCTGGATGCCACGCAACCCGGCACACTGGAAGGCGCTGCCCGGGCCGGTCACCGTGCCGCACGGCAGGCTTTGGCCCTCATCGGCAAAAAAGCTGCACCAACCCAATCCGATTTTTATTTGAATTAGTTTAATACGGCCTTATCTATCATGCACAAGAAGGTCGAGATGAGCGTTTCACGTCGTGATTTCCTAAAATTCGGTATGGCCTCAGTGGCCGTAGCCGCATCGGGCAAACTCGCGTGGGCGAAATCATCGGCCTCGAACCCTGCTTTAAGAGAGGCACCTATCATGGCTATCGAACTTCCCCCGCTCCCCTACGCTGCCACCGCGCTTGAGCCGTTCATTTCGGCGAAAACGTTCGAGTTCCACCACGGCAAACACCACAAGGCGTATGTCGACAAAACGAATGAACTCATCAAAGGCACCGAGCTCGAAGGCAAGCCGCTGGAAGACATCATCGTCGCCGCATGGGAAAACAAGAACCAGCCGCTGTTCAACAACAGCGCACAGGTGTGGAACCACACGTTCTTCTGGAACAGCATGAAACCTGCGGGCGGCGGCAAGCCGACCGGCAAGCTCGCTGACGCAATTACCCGCGATTTCGGTTCGGTCGAGAAATTCGCTGAAGAATTCAAAGCCGCTGGCATCGGCCAGTTCGGTTCAGGCTGGGCATGGCTGGTGGCCGATAAATCCGGCAAATTAAGCGTGACCAAAACGCCGAATGCCGAGCTGCCGCTAGTGACGGGCAACACCCCCATCCTCACCTGTGATGTGTGGGAGCACGCCTATTACCTCGATTACCAGAACCGCCGTCCGGACTTCTTGCAGACGTTCCTCGATAAACTGGTGAACTGGGAATTCGCGGCGAGCAACTACGAGAACCTCGGCGCTAAGAAAGCCGCGTAACCTACGCTGTCATCCTGTGGCCGCATCGCGGAGCACAGGATCCAAGATCTTGCGCAGGCTGCGCCTCGCAAGATGACGATAAGAATGAAAAAGCCCGGTGCAAACACCGGGCTTTTTTTATTTCTCGGCGGCGACTGGCACTTCGACCTCGAAATGGCCGCCACGTTTGCCGATCTCGATGCGCACCACGCCATCGCTCACGGCGAACTCTTTATCGATCAGCGCGTCGGCCACGCGGAAATAGGTGCGCTCGGGATTTTTCTGGTGCGATTTTCGGATGCTCATTTCGGCGCGGATGAAGGCGTTGGCGCGGTCCATTTTTTGTTCGCGCAGCGCGTCGCGGCTGGCGCGGTCGAGGTAGCGAAGCGCCGCGTCGTAGCTGATCTGGCCGTCGTTGGCGCCGTCGGCGGCGTCCATGCCGTTCATGATCTCTTTGGCCATGTCGGCAGCCCAGATGGCTTCAGGAGTGGTGGGTTTGTCGTTCATGGCGGGCACCTTAAAAAATTATGCGGGCAATAGCAATGCCGCACCAACACGACGGCCCTCGGATTGCATGACGCTGTAGGTGCGGCAGGCGGCGCCAGTGTCCATACCATCCACCGCGATACCACGCGCGCGCAGCGTGGCACGCAATGCGGGCGGCACGATCTGCAGATGCGGGCCATAGCCGAGGATAAGGAATTCCAGCGGCGGCTGCATCGCAAGCAACGGCGCAAGGGTCGCTTCGGTAATGTCGCCGGTGAATGGCGTGACGCTATCCAGCGTGAGCAGGATGGGCCCTTCGTGCAGCGTTCCATTCACGGTAAAGCCTGCCGGGCCGTAGGATTGCAGCACATTTCCCAGCGCGGGCGATGTGGCGTCGAAATGCATCTAGATGGGGAGCTTTTTGGGCTTCGCGCGGCGCGCCCAGATGAAGATCATCATGCGGCTAACCATCACCGAAGCGAACATGGTGGAAAGGATACCGATGCTGAGTGTGACCGCGAAGCCTTTCACCGAACCTGCGCCGAGCGTGTAGAGCAGTGCTGCGGCCATGAGGGTAGTGATGTTGGAATCGACAATGGTGCCCCACGCGAGATCGAACCCGTGGCTAATGGCCGCGAATGGCGATTTGCCGAAGCGCACTTCATCGCGCATCCGCTCGAAGATCAGCACGTTCGCATCCACCGCCATACCCATGGTGAGCACGATACCGGCGATGCCCGGAAGCGTTAGCGTCGCCTGAATGAGCGACATGACGCCGACGATGATGATGAGGTGCACCAGCAGCGCAATATTGGCGAACAAGCCGAACAGGCCGTAGCCCAGCAGCATGAAGATGATGACACACGCGATGCCCACGACCGAAGCCATGGTGCCCGCGTCGATGGAATCCTGACCAAGGCTAGGTCCGACCGAGCGTTCTTCGATGATGGTGAGCGGCGCGGGCAATGCACCCGCACGCAGCAGCGTCGCCAGTTCATTAGCCGATTGGGTGGTGAAGTTGCCCTCGATAATGCCCGAGCCACCAAGGATAGCGCCGCGAATGACCGGTGCCGTGATGACTTTATTATCGAGCACCACCGCGAAGCGGCGGTTGATGTTCTTCTGCGTAATTTCGCCGAATTTCTGCGCGCCGAGGCGGTTGAAGTTGAAGCTCACCACCGGTGCGTTGTCTTGATAGGTCGCGTGCGCGTTGGTCAGCAACTCACCCGAAAGCGCCACCTGGCTGTAGACCGGGTATTGCTCTTGCCCACCGCCCGAGGCGGGGTCGCCACCACGATCGCTGGGCATGATGCGGGTGCCAGCAGGCACCACGCCGCGCAACAGGTTTTCCTGCGATACGGATTCATCGACCAGGTGGAAGCTCATCTTCGCGGTCTTGCCGAGCAGGCGCTTCAGCTCTGCCGGGTCGGCAAGGCCTGGGACCTGCACCACGATGCGATCAAGGCCCTGACGCTGGATGATGGGTTCCTTGGTGCCGCTTTCGTCGATACGGCGGGTCACGATCTCGATGGATTGCGCGAGCAGGCGCGACTGCATTTCTTTCAGCGTTCGCTCGGCATAGTAAAGGCGCAGGCCGCCTTTATCCTTTTCCTCGATGGTGAGGTCAGGATCGGCGCGGCGAATGATGTTGTTGACGTTGACGTCCTTGCCCACGGTCTCGGGGCGAACGCGCAGCGAAATTTCCGAGCTGCCAGCGCGCAGTTCGGTGTAGCCAATTTTAGCGGTGCGCAGTTCCTTGCGCAGGCCATCGCGGGCGTTGCCGATATGTTCACGCAGGTAGGCGTTGAAATCGACCTCGAGCACCAAATGCGAACCGCCACGCAGGTCAAGACCCAGCGGTACGGCGCGGCTCATCCAGGTGGGGAGTTTTTCGCGAACAGAGGGGCTGACCACGTTGGGCAACGCCGCAAGCGTGAAGAATAGCGTGACGAGCACGACGAAAACGATTTTCCAGCGTTCGAAGATAAGCATGAAGGGCCTGTCAGCGCGAATGCGCGGGCTTTAGTTGTCGTTGGCGATCTGTTCTTTTTTGAGCACGACGTTGTCGTTCTTCACAGCGCTGTTCTTTTTGCTAACGGCCACCGGCGCAGATTTACCCGTGAGGGCCGAAATGCTCTGCTTGGTCACCTTCACGGTCACACCGGAAGCGATCTCGACCGTGGTCACACCGTCTTTATCGGCATCAACCACTTTACCGAGAATGCCGCCCGAGGTGATGACCTCGTCGCCCTTCTTCAGGCCAGCGAGCAATGCCGAGTGTTCCTTGAACTTCTTCTGCTGCGGACGAATGAGCATGAAGTAGAAGACCACGAAGATCAGCAGCATGGGTGCCATGCTAATCAGCGGCGAGCCTTGTTCGGCAGCCTCTTGAGCGGAAGCAGTCAGCGGCGCCAGTGCGATGGCGAGCGATGCAGCGAAACGCATGCTATTTCAGCTTGGTTTCGGTGAACTCAACGTGCTTACGAG
>JBEIOT010000083.1:0-8111 GCA_040377415.1 Azospirillum sp.
CATCGAGCTTGCCGGCTACCTCACATTCTTGGCCGTATTGGCCCTGTTCCCGTTCCTGGTGCTCATTGTCGCGGCGGCCGGTTTCATCGGTCAGGGCGATCTGGGCACCCAGTTCATCGAACTCATCGTCAGCCACCTGCCGCAGGAATCCATCAGCGCCATCCGCCCGCGCATCGACGAGATCATGTCTGGGCCACCACAAGGCCTGCTCACCATTTCTATTCTCGGTGCGATCTGGACGGCGAGCTCTGCCGTGGAAGGTATGCGCACCGTGCTTAACCGCGCCTATCAGGTGAGCGAGCCGCCGAACTATTACTGGCGCCGCGCGCTTTCCATTCTGCAGATCATGCTGTTCACGCTGCTCATCATCGTCGTGATGTCGATGCTGGTTCTGGCACCACTGCTGATGACGCACTTCACCGGCTTCACCGGCTTACTGGTGCCCGACGGCATCGAGCGCTTCCTCGTGTCGGACTTTATCTGGGTCGGTGGTTCGCTGCTCTTCCTCGCGGTGGCGAGCCTGTATTATTGGCTGCCCAACATCAAGCAGACCATGTTCGCTGTGGTGCCAGGCGCGCTTCTTGTCGTGGTGATGTGGATCCTCGGCGCGGCCCTGGTCACTTTCTACATCGACAACGTCAATCAGGTGAACATCATCTACGGCTCGCTCAGCAGCTTCATCGCCACGCTGATCTTCTTCTTCGTCATGAACATTATTTTCATCTACGGCGCCGAGTTCAACCACGAGCTGCTCATCGCACTCGGCAAAAAGATCATCGAGAAAGAGCACTCGGAAGTTTCGCCCGATGACAAGGTCATCAAGAACAAGCACCCGGGATTAGGCTAGACCGCAAAGCCCGGAATTTGGCCGGCCCACAATACCACAAGGAACCCAGCCGCGATGGCGATGCCGTAAGGCACGGGCTCTTTGCGCGTGAGCAAGCGTGGTAGATTGCGCCCTTTGAACAAAGCTGGCAGCAGGAACCGCGCCAACAGCACCACGATGACCAGCAAACCACCGCACACACCCGTGAGGAACAGGAAGTTCACCGTGCTGACATGCCAGCCGGTATAGAGCACCAGCACGACCAGCAATTTAATGTCGCCACCACCCATGAAGCCCAGCGCAAAGATGCCAAGCCCAACTGCCAGCACGATGCTGGCAGCAAGCAGCGCCATCGGCCAATCCAGCCCCAGCAGGTAGGCCGCGAACGGATACATACCCAGAAGGAAAAGATTAAGCGTGTTGGGAATGACGTATTTCGTCGCGTCGATGAGCACCACTGCGGCCATGAAACCGGTCAGGGCGAAGGCAAAAAGGGTCGCGATGTCCATGGGAAAAACCTGCTTATATGCTTGTCACACCGGAATGCATGCGTTAGCGTGATAAAAACCAACAAAACCATGGCAGATGCACATGCAAGAGGCAAGCCCCAGCACGAGCACGCAGAACCCGCTCCCCAAGCGTGGCCACATCATTGTGGTCGGTAACGAAAAGGGCGGCTCTGGCAAGACCACGACGACCATGCACCTGATGGTAGCGCTGCTGCGCCTTGGCTTCAAAGTTGGCTCCATGGATATCGATGCACGTCAGCGCTCGCTGACGCGTTACCTCGAGAACCGCAAGAACACGATGGTGAAAGAGAACTCGCCGTTGCCGAGCCCGCACCACATCGTCATCACCAAATCTCCCTTCACTACGCAGGCCGATACCGAAGAAGACGAACGCGATCGCTTCACCCGCGGCCTCGCCAAGCTGCTCGTCACTTGCGATTTCGTGGTGGTCGATGCGCCGGGTAACGACACCTACATGGCACGCCTTGCGCATTCCTATGCCGACACGGTCATCACGCCGGTGAACGATAGCTTCGTCGATCTGGACGTACTCGGTTCCATCGACGGTATGACGATGGAAGTGCAGAAGCCCAGCATCTATTCCGAAATGCTTTGGGAACAAAAACTGCAGCGCGCTCGCCGCGATGGCGGCACCATCGATTGGGTCGTGATGCGCAATCGCTTGAGCAACATCGACGCGCGCAACAAACGCCTCATCACCAAAGTGATGGAAGACATGGCCAAGCGCTTGGGCTTCCGTCAGGCGCCAGGCTTCTCCGAGCGCGTAATTTTCCGCGAACTGTTCCTGCTCGGCCTCACCGTGCTCGATGTGCTCGAGACCACCAAGGCTGGCACATTGTCGATGTCGCACCTTGCTGCGCGCCAAGAAGTGCGCGAGCTGCTCAAAGCCCTGCGCATCCCGGCCATCGAACGCCGCGTGCTCGAGCTGCGTTCCGACAATACCGATCCCATTACCGCTCCGAAGATCGCCGCCGCTGTAAAGCCTGCTGCGAAAACGGAAGCGCCCAAGGCGGCTGAAAAAGCCGAAGCCACGCCGGCCGAATCCGCCGCTTAAGCAAAGTATATTCCATGAAATTGCCGCACCTTTCGCTGTTTCGCGCCTATGACATTCGCGGCATCGTCGGCGAAACGCTGGATGCGGAAGACTTCCTGCATGTCGGCCAGGCCTTCGCCAGCCATGTGTCCGAGAATGCGCAATGCCGCACGCCGATGATCGTGGCGCTGCGCGATGCACGCGCCAGTTCGCCGAACCTCTATGAAGCGATGATCGAAGGCATGCTGAAAGCCGGCGCCCATGTGCTAGATGCAGGCGTTGGCCCCACACCGATGTGCTATTTCGCCACGCATCATCTGCATGCTGATGGCAGCGTGATGGTGACCGGTAGCCACAACCCGGGCCATCACAACGGCGCCAAATTCATGTGCGACGATTGCAGTGTGCATGGCGAAGAACTAGCCAGCCTACGCTGCCGCATCGAGCAATCGAACCTGCTGCACTCGCGTGGTTCGCGCGAAGAGATCGACATTCTGGATGAGTACCTCGTGTGCCTGAACACGGCGCTCGGTACCAGCCGTGCACTCGACAAGCTCGATATCGCGTGGGACGCAGGCAATGGCGTCGCAGGCATCGTGATCGAAGAGTTGGTGAAGGATGCGCAGGCGGAGCACACGCTGCTCTACATGGAGCCCGACAGCAACTTCCCCAATCACCATCCCGATCCGTCGGTGCCGGAAAATCTGAAAGACTTGCAAGACGCCATCAAGGCCAATCCCGACCTTGCGCTGGGTGTGGCGTTCGATGGTGACGGCGACCGCCTCGGCGTCGTCGATGATCTGGGCCGCATCGTGGCGCCCGATCATTTGCTGATGCTGCTGGCACGCGATGTGCTGACGCGGCATCCGCATGCCATCATTCTGGCCGATGTCAAAACCTCCGACCATTTTTTCCACGATGTGAAAGACCACGGCGGACAACCGCAAATGAGCCGCACCGGCCATGCGTTGATTAAACAGAAGATGCGCGAGACCGGCGCGAAATTCGCCGGTGAAGCGAGCGGTCATATCTTCTTCGCCGATGAATATTTTGGTTACGATGACGGCATCTACGCCGCGCTGCGCGTTGCGCGCATCGTTGCGGAATCGGGGAAGAAACTGTCGGAACTCATCGACGCGTTGCCGCCGCTGCATGCCTCTGCCGAGATCCGCATCGACTGTCCCGACGAGCGCAAATTCGCCATCGTCGAAGCCATTGCAAAAGCCGTGGCCGATGCCGGCGAGAAGGTCGATACGATGGATGGCGTGCGCGTCAGCCGCGAAGATGGCTGGTGGTTACTGCGCGCCAGCAACACGCAAGCCGCGCTGGTCGCACGTGCCGAAGGTAAGACCAAAGAGGGCACCGAAGAAATGCTGGCACATATCCGCGCAGCACTCGCCACACACGGCATTAAAGCCTAAGCAGGTTCCTGCTGGCTCAGGCAGTGAATGGTGCCCAGACCCCAAACGAGATCGCGCGCATAGATTCCCACCACCTGACGGCCCCGGAAGTACGCTTGCAACGTAGCCAATGCTACCGCATCGGCTGGGTCGTTGAACACCGGTACCAGCACCACTTTGTTGCAGATGAGGAAATTGGCGTAGGAAGCGGGCAGACGCTCGCCGTCATACATCACCGGGCGCGGCATCGGCAGCTCGATGACCTTGAACTTCTTGCCGCTCGCGCTGCGTGCTTTCTTCAGGCGCTTCAAATTTTCTTGTAGCAATGCGTAGTTCGCGTCGGTCTTGTCGTGCTCGACCACAGTAACGATAACACCGGGCGCAATGAAGCGTGTGATGTCGTCGACATGGCCGTGCGTGTCATCACCCACGATGCCACGATCAAGCCAGATGGTGTTGGTCGCGCCAAGGTAATGCGCGAAGATGCTCTCGTAATCCTCGCGCGTGAAGCCGGGATTGCGCACCTGCTTTTTGCTGAGCAGCCATTCTTCGGTCACGATGATGGAGCCTTCGCCATCGACTTCGATGCCGCCGCCTTCGAGCACAACTTGTTTATTCTTATGGTGCGGAATCAGCCCGACATCGCCGGTGAATTCCATCACGTAGCTCGGCACCTGCGTGTCGCGTTTCCAGTTGGGATATTTTGCCCAGGCGCTGAAACCCCAATCGAGGGCGGTATTCTCTTTGCCGTCCTTCACCCACACGGGGCCGCAATCGCGCATCCATCCACGGTCGGTCGGGGCGACGACGAAATCGACCAGCTTCACGTTGGCGTGCGCTTCTTTCAGCAGCTTCTTCGCCGTGGTCTGTGCCTTGGCGTCTTTCACCAGCAAGCCCACGCGCTGGCCGCTCTGCGTGATAACGCGCATCATCTCGACGAACACGTAAGGGATGGGGGCGAACTTACCCGGCCAGTCCGCTTCGTTATGCGGCCAGCTGAACCATACGCGCTTCTGCGGCGCCCACTCGGCAGGCATTCGCATCAGGCGCTCGGATGTTCTAGGAGTTTACCATACGCGTCGATACGACGATCGCGGAAGTAGGGCCAGTACTGGCGCTGCTTCTCGACTTTCTTGGGGTCGATCACAGCGGTGAGGACACCCTCGAACTTCTCGTCGGCATGCTCGATGTAACGGCCCGACGTATCGCAAATGAAGCTGTGACCGAAGAACTCGAGCGAGCCGCCATCGGTCTCCGGCTCGCTGCCCACGCGGTTGGGCGCAGCGATGAAGATGTTGTTGGCCACGGCATGCCCGCGCATCACGGTCTGCCACTTGTTCCACTGCTCATCGCCGTACTCGGCTTTCTCGGCCGGGTGCCAGCCGATAGCGGTGGGGTAGAAGATGACGCTGGCGCCTTGCATGGCGGTGAGGCGCGCGGCTTCTGGGAACCATTGGTCCCAGCATATAAGCACGCCGATGCGGCCATATTTAGTATCGAAGTTCTTGAAGCCCAGATCGCCCGGCGTGAAGTAGAATTTCTCGTAGAAACGCGGATCGTCGGGGATGTGCATCTTGCGATATTTGCCAAGGTCGGTGCCATCGGCATCGAACACGACCACGGTGTTATGGTACATGCCCGCCGCGCGGCGCTCGAACAGCGAAGCAACGATGACCATATCCAGCTCTTTCGCCCAGCCGGCGATGCGCTTGGTGGTCTCGCCCGGCAGCGGCTCGGCGAGGTTGAAGTAATCATGGTTCTCGCTCTGGCAGAAATAATAGCTGCGAAACAGTTCCGGCAGGCACGCCACCTGCACGCCCTTGGCTTTCGCCTCACGCAGCAATTCCTCGGCGCGCTTCATGTTCGCTTCCGGCTCGGGCTTCATGGACATCTGGATGATGCCGACTGTGTAAGGCTGCTGGCTCATAGGTCTCTCCTTGGGAGGCGCGAGATAGCAGGTTTAGGGCAGGGGTGCAACAATGCTTGCAGCCGGGCGCATGCAGGCTATGCTTGGGCCTTAAAGGTGCCCGTAGCTCAGCTGGATAGAGCATCGGATTTCTAATCCGACGGTCGCAGGTTCGAGTCCTGCCGGGCACGCCATTTCAAGCAAAAACAATTCTCATTGTTTGCGCACAAGGAGACAATATGACCAGCACCGCCAAAGCTAAACCAAGCAGCGCCCTTACATTCCATGGCGATATCTCACAGGATTGCGAATTCCTGCTGAGCGATGAGGCGGTCGCTTTCGTGGCCTCGCTGGTCGAGAAATTCAGCGAACGTCGCAACGAGTTGCTGCAGAAGCGCTACGCCCGCCAGGCCGAATTCGACAAGGGCAAGCTGCCGGACTTTAAGTCCGAAACAAAGGACATACGGACCAGCGAGTGGACCGTAGCGCCGATTCCCGCTGACTTGCAGGATCGCCGTGTAGAGATCACCGGACCGGCAGAGCCGAAGATGATCATCAATGCGCTCAACTCCGGCGCGAAAGTCTTCATGGCCGATCTGGAAGATGCATTGTCGCCCACATGGGAGCGTATCATCGAAGGCCAGAAGGCGCTGTACGACGCGGTGCGCGGTGAACTGAAGTTCGAATCACCCGAGGGTAAATCCTACAAGATGAACAAGACCGGACTGGCGACGCTCATCGTGCGTCCGCGCGGCTGGCACCTGCCCGAGCGTAACGTGACCTACAAAGGCGAACCCATCGCCGGCGCGTTCCTCGATTTCGGCCTCTACTTCTTCCACAACGCAGCCGAACGCATCAAGCGCGGCACCGGCCCGTATTTCTATTTGCCCAAGACCGAGAGCGCCGAAGAAGCGCAGCTCTGGGCCGATGTGTTCGCGTATGCTGAGAAGAAACTCGGCATCAAGCATGGCAGCATCAAAGCCACCGTGCTCATCGAAGTCATTACGGCAACATTCGAGATGCATGAAATTTTACATGCGCTGAAAGATTATGCGGCAGGCCTCAACTGTGGCCGCTGGGATTATGTCTTCAGCGTCATCAAGAAATTCCACGCCAACAAAAAGTTCGTACTGCCCGATCGCGGGCAGGTGACAATGGATAAACACTTCCTGAAATCGTACTCAGAACTGCTGGTGCAGACCTGTCACAAACGCCGCGCCCACGCGATGGGCGGCATGAGCGCGTTCATCCCCGTGAAGGACGATGAGGCCGCCAACGCCAAAGCATTCGCCGCCGTAAAAGCCGACAAGGAACGCGAAGCTGGCAACGGGCACGACGGCACATGGGTCGCGCATCCGGGTCTCATCCCCGTCGCCCTGGAAGTGTTCGACCGTTTGATGCCCAACGCCAACCAATACGAAAAAACGCGCACCGACGTGAACATCCAAGCCAAGGATCTGCTGACCTTGCCGGAAGGCACGGTGACGGAAGCAGGCGTGCGCAACAATATCAACGTCGCCATTCAATACACCGCCAACTGGCTCGATGGTCGCGGCGCGGTGCCTATCTTCAACCTGATGGAAGATGCCGCGACCGCCGAGATCTCGCGCTCGCAACTGTGGCAGTGGCTGCATCACGGCACCAAGATGGAGAACGGCGAGAAGCTAAGTGAAGACATGCTCATCACCTTCGCCGACGAAGAGATGAAGAAGATCGAGCAAAGCGTGGGCCCGGATGCGTTCAGCAAAACGCCCTATCGCCGCGCGAAAGAGCTGGTGCTCAACATGACGGTAGACCCGGAATATGTGGAGTTCCTCACCTTGCCGGCTTACGAGCTGCTGGTGAAATAAAAAAGGGCGGCCAGTTGGCCGCCCTTTTCATATTCAGTCTCGTAACGACTACATGGGGTACGAGTAGACCACTTGCAGCGTTTCGGTGCCGGGGTTGTCGCTGCCGAGGCTAGCATTGCTCAGGTGGCTGAAGCCAAGACCGAGGCGGTGGCCCGATTCGAATTCATACGCGGCTTCGATGGTCGAACGGAACTCGAGGCCATAGCCCAGATCCTTGCCATCGCCATGGCTGTAAGCACCGGCTTGGAAGCCTGGGGTGATAACGAACGGCGCGGTGTTCAGCGGCAGGTCCCAGTAAGCACCAGCGTAAGCGTAGGTCGCCGAGTCGGTGGTCGCCATGACGCCAACGACGGGGCGCAGGCCGTTGAACTGGTCGCGGAAGCGATACTCGATGGCACCGAGAGCAGCGCTATCATCGCCCTGGCTAACGTCAAACGCGCCAGCTTGGATCACGAGATGCTCGCCTTCGTAAGCCTGAGCGGCGGTGGTAAGCATGGCCAGAGCGGCCAAGGTACGGAATACGGTGCGCATAGAATCCCCAAGGGTTTGTGTTTGTGGAGAAGTTA
>JBEIOT010000253.1:0-1863 GCA_040377415.1 Azospirillum sp.
GATGGCTGTCGGCAACGCCGTGCTCGACTTGCTATTGGCCGACGGCCTATTGGCGCATGTCACCGCCATGGGCGAGCGCTTGCGCAACGGCCTCACCGCTATCGGCTCCGATAAAATAAAAGACGTCCGCGGTGTCGGCCTCATGGTCGGGCTCGAGCCCGTGGGCGACGCTCGCGCAATTGCAAAAGCGCTGCTAGAGCGCGGCCTCACCACATCGCCCACTGTCACCAACGTGATTCGCCTCGTGCCGCCGCTGAACGTGAGTGCGCAGGAAATCGACGAAGCACTTGCCATGATCGCCGCCGTAGTAAAGGAATAGCTGCATGCGCCATTTCCTCGATTTCCGTGACCTCACCCGCGAAGACGTCACCACCATCCTCATCAAAGCCGCCCGCGTGAAAGGTTTGCGCGGCGAGCACAAGCACCCGCTCAAGGGCAAATCGCTGGCGATGATCTTCGAGAAGAACTCCACGCGCACCCGCGTCAGCTTCGAAGTGGCAATGAATGAACTCGGTGGCAGCCCGCTAGTGCTGCAAAAGAATGATTTACAATTGGGCCGTGGCGAAACCGTGGCTGATACCGCGCGCGTGCTGTCGCGCTACGTCCACATCATGATGCTGCGCGCCTACCACCACGCCACGCTCATGGAGCTGGCGCAATATTCCAGCGTACCCGTCATCAACGGCCTGACCGACCTGCTGCACCCCTGCCAGGTGATGGCCGATCTGCTGACCATTCAGGAGCGCCTCGGCAGCGTTGCCGGTAAAAAAGTCGCATGGGTGGGCGATGGCAACAACATGGCCAATACCTACATCACCGCCGCCGAGAAAATGGGCTTCGAGCTCATGCTGGCATGCCCGGATGCTTACCAGCCCGACGAGGATATCCTTGAAGATGCACAAGCGCGCGGCGCCAAAGTGCAAATGGCCACCAGCCCGCAAGACGCCGTGACCGATGCCGATGTCGTCGTGACCGACACATGGGTGAGCATGGGCGACGACGACACGCTCACGCGCAAGCAGGCATTCTATGGCTATCAGGTGAATGCCGAGTTGATGAAACTTGCCGAGCCGCACGCGCTGTTCCTGCATTGCTTGCCCGCGCATCGCGGCGAAGAAGTGAGCGATGAAGTGCTCGACGGTAAACAATCTGCCGTGTGGGACGAAGCCGAGAATCGCTTGCATACCCAAAAAGCGATTCTATTGTGGTGCCTCAACGAGATTTAACCTTGAAGGAGTAAGACCATGTCGAAAGCAGCTGATCAGATTGCCGAGCTTGTAGAGCAATTTAAAGCCGAGGACGCGAAATTCGAAGGTGGCAACGCTGCCGCCGGCACCCGCGCCCGCAAAGCACTCATGGAACTCAAAAAAGCCGCCGACGCGCGTCGCAAAGAGATCCAGGAAAGCAAGAACGCCGCTTAATTTAGCCGCGTAAATGCAAGAACATAAGGCCGCCCTTTGGGGCGGCCTTTTTGTTTGGATTGTCATGCAAACTTCACAGTAACCGTGCAGCGATGCGCTAAAATACAGGCATGGAAAATAACGAATACAGTGCGCGTGGGATATTCCCGCGTACCTCTGCACCCGCGCGGCGCAGAGAGGTGATCTCGTCGGCCAGCATCGGTCCAGCACCGCTGGGCGCACTCGGGATCGTTGAGCTGGGAAGTCAGTATTCGCCACTGCGCGACAAGCTGGATGATCTTTTCGATCGCTTGGGTAAGGCGGCAAAAAAGAATCCGAGCGAACTGGTCTCTGTGCCGTTCGAGGGGGTCGATGTAGTCGGCGGCAACTACGAGCACACGTTCGGAGGGGACTCGATGTCGAGCATACGCATCGAACCCATGAGCTTTCGCACGGTATTGAA
>JBEIOT010000064.1:0-9270 GCA_040377415.1 Azospirillum sp.
CCGAAATAATAGTTCCAGCTTTTGGAATCGCTGTCGCGGAACTGGTCGCTGAATTTATGGATGGAGTAGTAGTTGAGCGCCGTTTGCTTCACGTTGGTGGCGCCCAGCGCATAGGTCTTCATTGGGTAGATGGGGCGCTGGTAGACCTTCATGAGCATGTTGTTGCCCAGGCCATAACCCACCACCATGCCGCCATAAATGGGCATGCCGACTGCGACCACGACCAGCGTGAGCAGCAGTAACTTATTGATGAGGGCCTTGATTTGCTCTGGCATGGGCTAAGTGTAGCGCCTTGCCTTTGCGCTGACTAGTGCCTTTGCACGCGGTGCCTAGTGGTTGGCGCGCACGCGCTCCCACTCTTGCTTCAAGAGCACATTTGCCAGGCGCTGAATGTAAACTTGCAGCACCAGCAGCTGGTCGGCATCGGGCTTGGTCTTGCCGTTCCAGCGCAGCGCCGAGATGGGCGTGGCCGCGGGCAAGTCGAGCGGCTTCAGGCGCTTGAGCACCGGGCCATCGATCGCGTTGACCGGGCGTTGGCCCGCTGCGACGCGCAGTAGCAAGGTGAGGGTACGGTGCAGTGGTTCCGAGGGGTTGATGAGCAGCTCGATCTTCATGCGGGCCTGTTCCATGTCGCGGCGGTTCTGCTGCATGCTGTTGCCATGGGCGTAGAGTTCCTGCAGGTGCGCCATGAAGATGGAAAGCTCTTCGCGCACCGAATCGATCCAGTGCTGGCGATTCTCGGCCTGTAGTTTGCCGCGCAGGGCGAGTGCGGCCGTGACGGCGATAAGTAGCGCCGAGATGAGCAACGCGTAGTTGCCGCCGCCGGGGCCGGTGATGAGGGCGTAGAGTTTCAAGTGCAGCGAACCGAACAGCCAGTAGAGCCAGCCGACGAGTGCGGCGAGGATGAAGGCCGGGGCCAGCCAGTTGAGATGGCTTTTGCTGGGGTTGTCGATGAGGAGGGGGTCACGCGTTAGGGCATCGACCACGTCGTGCCAGCTGTTTTCATCGGCCGGTGTTTGTGCGTGCCACCAGCGCTGCGGCGGGCGACGAAGGTAGAAGCAAAGCACGGCGAGTGCGGGGAGGATATAGAGCAGGGTCGGAATGGTATCGAGGTTCATCGAAACTCCTTACAACGGCTTGAAATAAATCTCCGACACGTAGCGGCGGCCTTTTTCTCCGCGCTTGAGTTGAATGACCACCTGAATGACCGATTCAACATATTCTTTAATTTGATCGCGCGTGATGCCGAGGTCGGCCTGCATGATCATGAGGATGAGCTGCTCGATGGCCAGTTGCGGCGAATCGGCGTGGATGGTGGCGATGGAACCGGGGTGGCCGGTGTTCACGGCGCGCAGGTAGCTGAAGGCCTCGGCGCCGCGAAGCTCGCCGACGATGATGCGGTCGGGGCGCAAGCGCAGGCAGGCCTCGATGAGGTCTTGTGTGGTGACCTTGGCGCGGCCCTGGCCGCCTTTGCTCACCAGCATGTGCACGCGGTTGGGAATATGGTCGAGTACGACCTCGCGGGCATCTTCCACCGTGATGATGCGCTCGCTTGATGGAATCTCTTTCAGTGCGGCGTTCAGGAACGTTGTTTTACCGGTGCTGGTGCCGCCGGTGATGATGATGTTCTTTTTCGCCTTCACCGCGAGGGCGATGAATTCCTGCACTTTGCCGCCGTCGTAAAGCGCGCGCAGTTCTTCGTCGTGAGGGTCGTGGCTGCCAAGACCCGTGCGC
Source organism: Azospirillum sp. (assembly GCA_040377415.1). Taxonomy (GTDB): domain Bacteria; phylum Pseudomonadota; class Alphaproteobacteria; order Rickettsiales; family UBA3002; genus QFOX01. The sequence continues at coordinate 1,735 of JBEIOT010000064.1, forward strand.
GTGTTCTCGAACGCGCCCATTTTGGCATAGCCGTCGAGATTCAGGTTGATGGCCGTCTGTTTGCGGATGGACATGGCCACGCCGTTATCGGCCGCGGCAGGCGGGAAGACGATCTGGATACGGTAGCCGCCGGGCAGCGTAGCCGACAGCAGCGGTTTTTCTTCGGAGATGGTCTGTGAGGTAGATTGGGCCACGAGGTGCGCCAGCGAGCGCATATGCTCGATGGTCATGTCGGGCAGTTCTTCGCGGCGCATTTCGCCGTATTTCTCGACCCATGCTTCGCCGGGGCGGTTGATGGAGATCTCCTGGATGCCGTCTTCAGCGAATAGTTTCGCCAGCGGGGCGAGGAACGTATCGAGCGCGGTGATATTGGTGACCATCTATGGCACCACGCGCGTGCCGGAATATTCCGACGGGAAGACGAGGTCGCGGTTGACGAACACGTTCACCAGCGTGCCCTGATCGACGAGGATCGTGGGGCGCAGGTTCATGTAGCGTTGCAGGAAGCTGTCGGTGGTGGAGCCGAGACGGTTCAGCGCGTTCACCGTGGCGGTGGTGGCGCCGTCGCCCGATTGGGTGGTGCCGCCGATGGCGCTGTTGGTGGTGCTGGTCTGGCCGCCGCCGGTCACTTCATCCGATGCGAGTGCCATGCTGATGGTGACCACACTGGCCATGACGGCGCGCGAGAAGATCTGCTGGAACTTGGAATCGACCTGACCGCCGATGCCTGCCTGACCGATCTGGTCGACCAGCGGCGAATCGATCATGACATCCACACCATCGGGGCGGATGACACGCGTCCACCGAAGGTAAACGCGGCTTTGGCCGCCGGTGAGGTCGGTGTTGTACTGACCGATGAGGCGCGAGCCTTTCGGGATGAGCGGATGGGTGCCGGCTTCGCCGAAGACATCGCGCGAGACGATGGCACGCACGGGGGCGGGCAGTTCGGTGTTGATGGCGGACTCCGTCACAGCCTGGATGATGCGGCCCTGCGCGATGGTGCGGTGCAGGTTGCCGATATGGCCCGCTGTGGCGCGCGGTGCTTTGGTGTTGGCTTTGGCCACGGCCGCACCGAAGGCGAGGTTGGGATCATCCGTCGCGGGGTCGCTGGATTCACTGGAGTCGTCACCGAGCAGGCCGCTGCCGAGACCGCCGCTGCCAGAGATCATCATGTTGCTGCGCGGGCGCGCCAGCTGGCGTTCTTTCTCGGCGGAATCATCTTCCGGCTTCAGGGTCGTCAGCTTCACCGGGTCCGGTACGTCGGGTGGCATGAAGGTCTGGTCCGGCAATTTAACAGGCTCGGCCAATTGTGGAAGCGGCGGTGGCGAAACATCCGGTCCCACGACGGTTACTTCTTCTTTTTTCGGGGCTTCGTCTTCGTCGTCGCCACCGAAGATGCTGAAGATAAGGAATAGCAGCACGGCGCCGAGAAGGCCCATGACGAGGATCACTTTGCCCGGGCTGGCGGCTACGTTGGGGCGGCCCTGATCGAGCGTGGCTTCGTCGTTATTGAAGCTGTCGCCATTGCCGTCGCCATTGCTGAAGGGCGGGAACGGGTCGTTCGGCGGTGGTGGCGGCGGGGGAGGTGTGCTCATGCGCCGTTGCTTTCGTTGTAGACGATGATCTGGCTGCCCGAGTTACGCAGCGCAAAGCGCGGCGCGACCATGTCGACCGCATAGGTTTGTGCATCGACGCGGCGCGACGGTACGGTGAGCTGTTCGCCACGGGCGGTGATGACCGAGAATTGCGGGGCATTGGCCGATTTGAATTTGAAGTAGGTGCTGCGACCATCGTCGTAGATCTTCACCGGCGCTGCGGTGCTGCTGCCGCTGAAGGTGTAGCGGTAGTTGTAGGCGCTGCTGGCGGCGGGTGCGGCATAAGTGGGTGCAGCTACCGGTGCGGTATAGGCAACGGGAATGGGTGCTGGGGCGGGTGGTGGTGTCATGGCGATGGGTTCGCGCACGGCTTGCGGCACCATGACGGGTGCGGGCGGGGCATAGCTTACTGGCGTCATGCCTGTGCTTTCGCCGGGGTAGAAGAAGCGCACGACGTAAGTGAGTTCTTCGGAACCGAACACGGCATCGGCCGAGCTGCTACGCAGGTCGAACTGATACGCACGCAGATTGGTGACGATGGTCATGTTGGTGTGGGCGTTCTCTTCCTGCGCGCGGATGAACAGGCGGCGGCCCGCAGGAATGATCTGCCAGGCCACGCGATCGCCGACCGAGACGGTCTCGATGGTCTCTTTCGGGCCGAACTCGATATTGCTCTGGTAGCCATAATGCGTGGTGACGTTGAAGACCTCGTTCTCGTTGAAGACGAAGGTCTTGATGCGGCTGTCGGTGACGACCGGCACTTGCGCGTGGGCACCGCTGGCAATGGCGCACCCCGCCAGCAAGGCCATTACGAGGAAGCTTGAACGACGACTCATTTATGCGATCTCCCGTTCAACCTGATAATTCACGACGCGGAAACCGATGGGGTTCAGCAGGCGTTCCGCTTCGTTCAGCTGGATGTCAGCATACACGAACGTAATGGTGGCGACCCAGTTCTCGCTGAGATCGGGCGCGTTGGGCACTTCGCTGGTGGTGGTGAAGCGCACCTGCATGATGCGCTCGGGCGTAGTGCGCGCCTGCGTGGCTTCGATGCGGGTGTTGGTGATGTACGCCATCGAGTTGATCTTGATGTTGCGCTTGCCATTGGTGCCGAATTTCGCGGTCATGCTTTCGGGATTCGCCGAGTCGATGGTGCGACGATACTGATAGAACGCGTCGGCACTACTCATCACACGGATGACATCGTAGTTGTAGTTGATGGTGGTGGGGTTGTAGCTTTCGCGCGTGCGCACATAGGACGCGATGAAGTAGCGGTTCACGCTGTCGGAGTTGGCAAGTTCGGTGCGGCTGATCGGCTCGACCTTTTGGGTGATGCCGGTCTTTTCTTCGACCTGCAGCAGGTAGGGTTCGACCGATTTTTGAGGTGCCAGGCGGGCGACGGTGAACACGGCGACAAGTGCCACAGCCATGGAAACAAGGCAGATCAGGGCAAGCAGGTTCCGCTGCACCAGAACATGCTGGTACTTGTCCTGATACCAGTGGCGGGAGCTATCGCTGACCTGCCGCTGCGACCGTTTAAGCACGCGAAATTCCACCCCATCTAGTGGTTACAATAAGCCGCGCCGACTATATCTGGGGTGGTTTACAAAATGCAAGCGCCCTGCTGCAAGCTACGCACATCTATTCGCGAGTGGTGCCCAGCGGATTGCTGAACCAGCGAGTCATGCCGCCGATGAGGCCCGGGTCCCTGCCCGTTCCGTCGTCACGTCCGCTGACCATGGTGGAGAAGGCTTCGCGGATACCGTTGCCCGTGCGGCTGAAGGAATTGTCGCTGCTCTTGTTGCCTTTGGCATCGACATTGTTGGTGAAGCCGCGGTTGAAACCGCGCTCGAAGCTGCCGAACACGCCGCTGTATTCGCCGCCCTCGTTGCGCAGGCCCGGGATGTCGACCGTGCCGATGCCGCTGGGGCTGCTGCCACCGCCCAGTTGCGGTGCATAGGATGCAATGCCGCCGGCGATCTTCTGCGCGAAGTAGGGCACGAAGCGCAGGATGCCGTCGATGATATAGGCGAGCACAAGTAGCGACAGCAGCGAGGTGCCGGCGAATTTCATGAGGGTGTTCTGCACATCGCGGTTGGGTGCGCTGGCGCCGCTTTCGGGCACGAAGCTGTTGAGCGCGCGGATGGGTGTGTAGTTCACGCGGTTGCTTGGGTCGGTGGCATTCTCGTTATAGTTCGGGTTGGCTTTGCAGCGCAGCGTGCCTTTGCCGATGAAGTTATCGTAGCCGGTTTGGGGCACGACGTTGCCGTCGCCATCGATCATCTCGAAATCGCACAAGGTGCAATATTGCCATGGCAGGCGCAGCGAGGTGGTCTCCTGCGTTTCCTGCACGGGCTTGATGATGTCGGGCAGTCCGCGACTGCTGTTGCTCACATCGATGCTAACGATGAAGGTGAGGAAGGCGAACACCACCACCATCTGTAGCGCGAAGGAGACGAGGTAGCCGAGCCACTTGTCGAAATACGAACGCGTCGCCTGGAACATGAAGAAGCTGAGGAAGATGGGCGCCAGGGCCAGCAGGAAGGTGATGCCGACGATAGCATAGACATAACCGAACACGCCGCGAAGGAAGGTGAGCGCGATCTTGAAGACGATCAGCAGCGACAGGTAGAAGATGGGCGGGAAGGCGATGGCCATGATGGCCATCACGGCGAAGAGCGCATTGTTGCAGGGGTTGCTGCCACCTTCGCGGTTCCACTCGGCGCCGACATAGTCGGTGGCGAAATGCAGTGTCTGGGCCAAGAATCCATCGAGCTGGGCATAGACATTGGCGGCAGTATTGCCAGTGGCGGGCGCGCCATTGGGCGCGGTGTAGAGACCCGACAAGGCGATGGAGATACCCTCGCGCGCGCCTTCGACGAAGAAGCGGTAGCCATAGCCGATCAGGTATTCCGACTGGGTGGCGAAGACGAGAATGAATGTGACCTTGAGCAGGAATTTCTGGAATTCGCGCGCGGTGGCGGGGATGACGCCGATGGTGAACCCGATGCCGAAGATCATCACGGCGAAGGTCATCACCGCCATCACCATGGGGGTGAGGCTGGTGACCATGCCGCAATACATGTTGCCCATCAGGTTACTGCTGAGCTGCTCCATGTTGCAAATGAAGTAGGAGAAGATGTGCTCGAAGCTGAGCGTGGTGGGGCAGCTGGCGTTGGTCTGGTAGAGCTTGCCTTGTGCCGAGCCATCGCTGGCGCAGGAGAAGTTCTCGGCAGCACGACCGCCGGCTTGCGCGAATGCGTCAGGCGTCAGCGCCGCGAGCAAGAAGGCGATGAGCAAAAAGCCCGCCAGCAGGCCGAACGTACGACGTGTCAGCCAGGTCGTGCTCATGCAGGAACTCCTGCGGCACTGCCGTAACCCATGAGTTCCGCCAGCGTGTCCGCTGCGCTTTTTTGCGGCACCAGGGCGGCGCGGCCATTGAGCGTGGTGAGATGGGTGCCCAGATTGGTCAGGTCCATTTTGAGCAGGTTCGATTGATCGCCGCGCTTGAGAAGCACGTGACGCAGGCCCGCTTGCATGTAACCCAACGCACCAAGATCCGCTTCGCTGAAGCCGAAACCGTAGGTGTATTCGGCGGCGGGTGCGTGGTCGGGCATGGCGAAGATGCTAGCGGCGCGCGCGGCGATGGCGGCGGTGAACGGATAATTGCCGCTGATCTCGACATGCTCGCTCATCAGCATGGCGGCCGTGTTGCGGGTGGAGAGATAATCGAGCCATGCGGCGGAGCGCTGGCCGAACAATGGATTGGCCAGCAGCTCGAAGCCTTCATCGAGCACCAGCATGGTGGGGCTATTGTTAAGCGCCAGCGTGAAGCGGTGCAGTAAATAAGCCGCTAGTGGTGCGCGCGTGGCCACGTTGCCAGCGTAGCGTGAAATATCGAACAGGCTGATGGCATGCAGCGAGAACGTGTCGGTCGGCATGTCGAACAGTTCGCCGAATTCGCCGCCGGCGATCCAGCGTTGCAGTTGCTGCGCCAGCATCGCGTCGTGGCTACGCACGATGGGTAGTAATGTGGTGAGGCGACGCTGCTCGCGCGGTAGGGCCATCAGCTCCGTCACCAGCGAATGGAAGAACGCGAGCGAGCTTTGCGTCAGGTGCTTGCCCTCGGGGTCGATCAGCGTGGTGAGCCACACCGCCATGAATTCACGGTTGGCGGGTGAATCGTCGAGCGCCAGCGGATTGAGCTGGCATTGCGCCGTGCCGGGTTTGTTGATGACACCACCCATTGCCTGCATGAACGGCGTGCCGCGACCATGCACGTCGATGTACCAGATGTTGAGCGGCACGCGGCGCGCCTGCGCCAGCAGGAAGTGGGTGACGCTGGTGCGCCCGGTTTTGGGACGGCCCAGCACGAGCGTGTGCGCACTCGCGTCGCGGTGGAAATTGAAGAAGTAGGGCGCGTCCTGCACGGTGGTGAGCACCGAAACGGGCGGGCCCCACGGCGAGCCGGTGGGGTTGCCCATCGGCTGCGTTTGTACAGTGGCGAAGCCTGCGATGTGTTGTGTGTCGATGGGGTGCTTGCGGCTGATGAACGGGAAGTTGCCGGGCAGTTGCGCCCAGTAGCATTCTTCAAAGCGCAGATCTTCGCGCACAGCGACCATGCCGATCTTGTTGAGCGATTTTTGCACCATGCGTACGCTGGCTTCCAGATGCTTGATGCTATTGGCGATAAGGAACAGGGTGGTCTGCTGCTCGCCGAACGCACGCGGCGCGCCGCTTGTGTTCTGCAGGCGGCTGATCTCCATCCAATCGGCCAGTTCGCGGTCGCCGCTGATGCTGAGGTAACGCGCCTGCTTCTCGTAGCTTTTGCGCGCCGCATCAGCGCCGACGAAATCGAAGCACTGGGTGACGATGAGTTCGCATGGGATGTCCAGGAACTTGTCGATGCCCGCCAGCGTACTCTCTTTGTATTCTTTGATGGTGATGATGCAGGCGAAGCGGCGATGCCCTTCGGCGGTGCGCACTTCCATCGCGTTGTGGCCGAAGGTGATGTCGCCGGAAGTCAGCACCATCGAAAGATCGCGCAGCGGCACGGGCATGGGGCGTTCTTCGAGGTTGATCAGTTTCTCGAGGAACTCCAGCTGCTCGGAATAATAGATGCCCTGACGTTCGACGATGCTGAGTTTGCGCGCGCCGAACGGCTGCAGCAATTGCAGCATGCGGCCCGTGGTCTGGGTGAGGTCGCGCAGCGATTGTTCAAGGTAGGCATTGCGGGCATTGGCCTCGCGACGCGGCGCCAGGCTTTGGATGATCTGGTCGAGGCGCTTGAGTTCGGCGCCCTGGCCGGCTTTGACGATGGTGATGTAGAGCTCGTTGACGAAGCTGGCCGACGCCGGGTGCATCTCGCTCCAGCCCTGATCGACGGCGGCGGAGAATTTATCGGGGAAGTGGCTGGCGGGAACCAGTTGCTGGCGACGGCGCAGCGTGTGTAGCCAGATGGCGTAGCTATCGTCGGGGATGCATTGCTGCACGGCATTGCGGATGGCGCTGCGCAAGTCGCGCTGGTGTTGGGCGTCAAAGCCCAAGCCGGTGATCTTGATGATCTGCACCAGCTCGCCGTTCTTGGTGGTCAGGGTGTCTTGATCGAACAAGCAGGCATAGGGCACGAAATCGGATTCAATCACATCGTCGGCGATGTCGCGGAACGATTCAAGGTCGGCATTGGGCGCGCCAGCGGGGCCGCGCTGCGGATTCGGACGTTTGGGTGCTGCTTGGCGTTTGGTGTTCATCATCTATCCGGCGAGTTTACCATGCCGCTGTATTGGGTGCCGCAAGAAAGCGCGGCTTTAAGTAGGACAAAAAAGGCGCTATCCCGCGTGTCGCGAAATAGCGCCTTTGATTGTTCGCGCTTCCTTAGAAGCAGCTGTCGCCGCCGCCGAGTTCGGCAACGATGGTCGGCGCGCCGAAGATCACGGCCACG
>JBEIOT010000058.1:0-9747 GCA_040377415.1 Azospirillum sp.
CGATTGATCGCCGCATCGGTCTGGATGAAATCATCGAACGGGCCCGCGTTGATGTTGCGGCCACGCGCGCTCACGATACCTGCACTCACCGACCCACCAAGACCGAACGGATTGCCCACGGCAATGACCCAGTCGCCGACCTTAAGCGTGTCGGAACTGCCGAATTTCACGAACGGTAACGGCTTGGCCGGATTCACTTTCAGCAGCGCCAGGTCCGTCTGCGGATCATGGCCGATCACTTTCGCGGGCAGGCGCGTGTTATCGCTCAGCACCACGGTAATTTCGCTCGCCTGATCGATGACGTGATTATTGGTCACCACGTGGCCCGATGCATCGATGATGAAGCCCGAACCCAGCGATGTCACCTCGCGCGCAGCTTCATCGCCGCCGAAGCGCTGGTTGAATTGTTTCAGCAGGTCCTGCAATGCCGGGTCATTCATCTGGCCCGGATCGAACGGCGGGAACATGTTGTTGGCTTTGACCTTCTGCGTCGTCGAGATGTTGACGACCGCAGGCATCAGCGGCTCCAACACCGAGCTGAACGATTCCGGCGGCGCCGCATGCGCGGCAGTAGAAGCGAGCACAAACAATGCTGCGAACAAACGTTTCATGACAACCTCAGATACGGTGGATGAAGGGAATATCCTGCGCTAGGGATTCAGTTCGTCGAGGAATTCGCCACGCGGGCTAAGCACCATGGTGGTGCTGTCGCTGCCCAGCGTGCGGCGATAGGCCTGCATCGAACGGTAGAATTTATAGAATTGCGGGTCGCGCCCATAAGCCGCTGCCGAAATTTTAGCCGCCGTCGCATCGCCTTCACCGCGAATGGTCTCCGAACTCTTGCGCGCATTGGCGATGATCTCGGTCTTCTCGCGATCGGCACTCGCACGAATGCCCTGGGCCAGCTCGTCACCCTCAGCGCGGAAGCGTTGCGCTTCTTTGGTGAAGTCCTTGCGCATGCGCTCATAGGTCGATTGCGAAATATCCGCCGGCAGGTCGGCGCGCATGATGCGCAGATCCACCACTTCGATACCAAAGCCGGTCAGTCGACGCGGTTTGACCGCCGCCGATTCCTGCACCGTCAGCGGAATGGATTGCGCCTGCGCGTTCACGTTCGCCTGGATCTGCTGCATGATGCTCACGCGCTTGTCGCTTAGCAGGTCCGACAACGAATGATTCGCCAACACCCGGCGCATACTGGAAAGCACGATGGAATTGAGACGGCTGTTCAGGTTCGTCTCAGTTTTCACCGCCAAGTAGAACTGCTCGGGATCGGTGATGCGATAACGCACGAACGCGTCGATCACCACGCGCTCTTCCACATCCGTCAGCTTGTTCTTGGTAATGAACTCCGCCGGTTGCGCGTTGAAATCCAAGATGCGCTTATCGAAGAACACCACGTTCTGCACGAACGGCAATTTCGCGTTCAGGCCCGGCGTGGTGATGGTGCGTTTGATATCACCGAACTGGATGACCAGCGCTTGCTGCGTCTGCGGCACGATGAACAGTGTCGCGTTCAGCAGGATAAGGGCACCGACCAGCGCGATGCCGAGTTTCACGAGCGTACTCATTGGGCAACTCCTGCTTTGGGCATGGGCACCGGCAGCATCTGCACCGCACCACCATTGCCGCGCGCGGCTGGGTCGATGATCATCTTCGGCATGTCCTTCATCACGGCTTCCATCGTCTCAAGGTAAATGCGACGCTTCGTCACGTCCTTGGCCTGGCTATATTCTTTGTAGATGCTGTTATAGCGCGCCACGTCACCCTCGGCATCGGCGATGACCTTGGCTTTATATGCCAGCGCGTCCTGCTCCATTTGTGCCGCTTCACCTTTGGCTTTGGGCAACAGCTCGTTGCGATAACCTTCCGCCACGGACTCTGCCGTTTCTTTGTTCTGCTCGGCGCGCTTTACGTCCTGGAACTCGTCGATCACCGGCTGCGGCACATCGGGGCGACTCAGGTTCACCGCAATGATCTCCACGCCCGCATCATACTCATTGAAGATCTGCTGCATGATGTTCTTGGTGTCCTCGGCGATCTCGCTTTGCGCCGTAGTCAACACATCATCAAGCTTGTTGCGGCCAATAACTTCGCGCATCGCCGCTTCACCGACGGATTTAATGCTGTTCTCGGGCTCGCGCATGTTGAACAGGAATTTCTCCGGTGCCGATGCATCGATCTTCCACTGCACTTCGAAATCGACATCGACGATGTTGCGGTCTTCCGTCAGCATCAGCCCTTCGCGATTCTGCGGCATACCTTCGCCCATGCTGAAATTAGCGGCCTTCGCCGTGCGCACGCTCGGGTTCTCCGCCGCAGTGCCACGATAACCGATCTCGACCTTGTTAATGGAAGTGACCGACGGGATCACGGCCTGCTCGATCGGATACGGCAGGTGATAATTCAGGCCCGGGTTTGTGGTGCGGTTATACTCACCAAAGCGTAGCACCACGCCAAGCTCGTTGGAATCCACGCGGTACAGGCCACTTGCCACCCACACCAGCACGAGAATGCCGAGGATCGCGAACGCCGTACGTTTTTCGTTGCCGCCACCTGCATTGCCCATCATGCCGCGCATGCGCGCATGGCTTTGGCGCAGCAATGCATCCAGATCAGGGCGTGGCGCGTTGCCGCCGCCATTGTTGCTGGGAGTTCCGCCGGGGCGGCCACCACCTTGCGATGGTTTGCGTCCCCACGGATTATTCTGTTTTGGCATGGCGTGTCCTGTGCGAGAGAATCGATGCTTGCGCTGTTGGTCGCGCCGCGTACATATAGAACGCCATGAACGATGATGCAACAGCCCGCGCCCGCGCCGTGTGGAACACCAAGAAGCTCGACCATGTCGGTCGCGTCATTGCCATTGCGTCGGGCAAAGGCGGCGTCGGTAAATCCACTTGCACGGTGAACCTCGCCCTCAGCCTGCAACAGCAAGGCTGTCGCGTCGGCGTGCTCGACGCCGATATCTACGGCCCCTCGGTGCCCCGCATGCTCGGCCTGCGCAGCCACCCCCACCCCGAGGTGAAGGACGGCATGATGCAACCCCTCGTTGGCATGGGCATTCCCACCATGTCGATCGGCTTCATCACCAAAGGTCAGGCCGCCTTGCTTCGCGGCCCCATGATCAGCAAAACCCTGCAGCAGTTCCTGCGCGGCGTGGCATGGGGCACGGCAAGAACGCCGATGGACCTGCTCCTCATCGACCTGCCGCCCGGCACGGGCGACGTACCCATTTCATTGGCGCAGGGCGTACCGCTGGATGGCGCCATCATCGTCACCACCCCGCAGGAAGTCGCGGTGATGGATGCCGACAAAGCAGCACAGATGTTCCAGAAGCTCAACATCCCCATCCTCGGTGTCATCGAGAACATGAGCTACTTCCTCGACCCTACCGGTAACGCCCATCACTTGTTCGGCGAAGGCGGTGGCAAGGGTCTGGCCGAAAAATACAACGTGCCGTTCCTGGGCGAATTACCCCTTGAGCCCGCACTCGGCACAGCGGGCGATGCCGGTACGAATTACATGAGCGACCACGCAGGCAGCAGCGTCAGCAAAGCCTACGCCCAGATCGCCGCTGGCCTAATAAAAAAAGCTTAGAAGTTATTGCGGTGAGCGCAGAAGCGCGAACGAGCCATCAGCCCGCAAAGCGGCGCGCAGGCATCGCACAGGATGCGCGATCTGCCGAAGCAACTTAAAAACTAAAAACCCGAACTCGTCATGAGTGCGCGCAGGCTCGGCGACTCCGAGCTTGGGCCCACATCCGAACCTTCATCTTCATAATAGCCATCCGGCGCGGCGTTCTGTGGGGCGGGCGCATAGACTTGCGGGGCGGGTGCATAGACCTGCTGCGGCGGCACGTAGACTTGTTCCTGCTGCGCATAGACGGGCGCCTCATAGGCCTGCTGCACGGTGTGCTGCGCCGGTGGGGCATAGCCGGATTCATTGTACAGGAATTGTTGCAACGGCGTGAGCGGCTGCTCTTGGGCAGCAGCCGGCAACGCGAATAGGATCAACAAGACTGTCGTCAGTTTTTTCATTTATAGGGCTTGCGGATGTTGTTTTTGCTTGGGTCTTCTATAGGGCAAAACCCGCTCACCGTCCAGCCATTTTGTGCGCTGCACAAAAAACCCAGCGAACCGAATCGCTTAAAGCTAAGCTATTGTATTTCTATAATGTCTTGAAGACTTAAGCCTGCAGGCTGGCCTGCAGCTCGTCCCACTCGCGCTTGGTCAGCCCGCTGGTCTCCTGGGTCACTTTTTCACCCGAGATCATGCGTTTGACCACGCCCATACCACTGCGCGACAGGCGCGTGCCATGCAGGCGGTGCTCTTCGAATGCTTCGTGCGCGAACGGCACCCATTTGGCCACCACGTCGATCATTGCATCGGCGTACGCACGAATTTCGTACTGCGCGTGCGGATCGGCACGCAGCATCAGGAAGTGCATCAGGTTATGCAGGTCGATCTTCCAGTACCACTGCGTGTAGTAGTTCATCGTCAGGTTCATGCGGGCCAGTTCACGCGCGATGCCGGATTTCTCCACATCGATCACGTTGCCATCATTCGTCGCATTCATCAGCTCTTCGTAATGGCCATACACGCGCTCGGAATCACCTTTCAGGATATCAAGCACACGCGCCGATTCCTCGGGACTAAGCGACGTACCTTCCGCGCGGCCCTGATGGTTCTGTTTGCTCTGCGGCGATAGCATCTCGGGCGTCGGAATGTAGAATTCCTTGTCCATGATGGAGTAACGCGCGCTGTATTCATTCACGTTCGCCGTGCGGTGACGGATCCATTGGCGCGCCACGAAGATCGGCAGCTTCACGTGGAATTTGATTTCGCACATCTCGAACGGTGTGCTGTGCCAGTGGCGCATCAAATAGTTGATGAGGCCTTTGTCTTGGCTGACTTGTTTAGTGCCGCGACCATAGCTCACGCGTGCCGCTTGCACGATGGCCGCGTCGTCGCCCATGTAGTCGACCACGCGGATGAACCCGTGATCGAGTACTTTGATGGGATCATAAAGAATTTCTTCCAGCGCGGCGCTGGTCGCGCGCTTGGTGCTGAACTGTTCGTCCTGCATTGGTTTCTCGTTCACTTTTTCCACGGCACCCATCCTCGACTCCTCGTATTTTTTGGTATCGTAGCGGGCGGCGCGCAAAGCGCAAACAAAACACGCCCGCTTTCGCGGGCGTGTGGGTAATCGGACTTAAAGGGTTGATTCTCTAGCTGACGCCAGCAGCCATCGCGGCCAGCGATTTAGGTTTAACGGACTGCACATCAGCCATGGTCACGCTTTCGCCATCTTGGCGATGCACGCTGCTTACCGACGCGAAGACATTCTTGGCCTGGTTCTGCGCACGCAGGGTTTGGTCCGTGGCGGCAGCCGCAAGGCCCGCATCGGGTTCAGCGCGGCTGGCCTTCTTGGGTGCCGAGCTGCTGCCCGTGATCATGCCTTCCACATCAGCCACGATGCTGGGCGGAAGGTAGCGCGCTACTTTCGACCCATCCAGATGTTCGCCACCGGCTTGGATAGCTTCCACCACGCCACCGCCGACGATACCGAGCAGACCCGAAGCGGCATAACCCGTTTGCACGCCCTTCCAGGCATAATATTCCGACTTGGTGATGCGGCCCATCTCTAGATCGCGTGCCAGCTGTTCCGGTCCGGTGAGTTTTTCACCGTTCACCACTTCAGCGCGCGCGGCCGCTGCGAACAGCACACCACCCGTCGTGGCCACCGCGCCAACGATAGGAATAGCTCTGAGTACTTTACCACCGATGCGACCAGCACGGCTGCCCCAGCGTGCGAAGAAGCCAGCTTCTTTCGCCACCACTTCTTCAACTGCTTCTTCAGCCACTTTTTTTGCTGCCGAAGTAGCCGGCGTTTTCTCTACCGACTCCGGCGTTGCATCGACACCGCGACCAAGCTTGATGCTCGGCAGCTTATCAAGGCTGTCGCTCAAAGCGTGCGCACCTTGGCCCAGTTTGGCGATCGCAGGTTCCGTCACCGCGCCCGCTGCACCACCGATGCGACGACCAGCACGCTCAGGCCAGGTCAGCGGATTCGCACGCGAACCCCACTTGCCTTCGCCCAGCGATTCTACCGCGCCATTACCAAGCGCATTCAATTTCGGATGGGCGCTGATGCGGGCTTCCGACAGTTTAGCCGCTTCGTCGGACTTGCCGACCAGCGATTCTGCCGCATCCAATAATTTCTCGGCCTTTTCTGGTTTCGGTCCGATGAAACGACCACCCGCCTCTGCTTTCGCAGCGCGATCGATCAGCTTATCGCTTTTAGCGGCCAGGCTTTCGGCGCGCAGCGCGGCGCCATTGGCGTCACCCCAGTAGCGGTTAGCAAAACCTTGCACCGCACCTTTGCCGAGTTTGTAGGTCGCCGGGATACCGACCGCCGCACCGGCCGTGCCAATGAGCAGACCATGCTTGCCGATATTGCCGAGCACTTCTTTCTGACGCTCCACATTCACGTCCGACGCATTCAGGGGCTTGCCGTCGGCACCATTCACCGATGCGGTCTGGCCGCTCTCATTCAGCGCCGCGACTTCGTCATTAGCAGTCACATACAGCGCCGCGCCGTTCGTGCTGGCCGCTTCCAGCGTATCCGCCACGGGTGCGGTCGAGCGATCGGCTACTTCGCCCGCATTGCGCAGGCGGGCAGCGGCTTGCACCGGCTGCTCAAGATTTTCGTTCAGGATCTGCTCATAGCTGCGCGGTTCCACTTTGGATGCTTTGTTCGCTTCCAGCGCTTCGCTGAAGTTCCAGCCATCGCCATTCACCCAGCTTTTGATCGCGGCGAAGAAAGCGCTGACATACATACCGATCGCCGAGTTGCCGATGAACGAGCTGGCCTGCTCAAGGCGCGCATTGGCTTTATCGCCCAAGCCCGCTTCACGGCGCGAAGCAACGAGCGAACCCTGGTAGGCCGTGCCCATGGCCAATGCCTGGTCGGCAGTGGGTTGGTCACCATTGGTATTCCATGCTTCACGGCCGCTGGTGATGAGGTATTCCGTTGCGCGTGGCAACAGCATCACCCAGTCCTTGGCCTCGCCGACAACGGCAGCCGTCGTGCCTGCCGCCGAATGCACCGCACCGATGGCCGACATAATATTGCGTACATGCTCCGCGCCGGGCGCGCTAGTCGCCGTGCTGGTGGCGTCTTCGGCGAGCTTTTTCACCCAATCGGGGGTTTGTTCGGTAATTTTGCCGCCGCCCTTTTGCAGCGCTGCGACGAATTCCTGGATTTTACCGGGCTGCTGCAGCGCTTCCGGCAGTTCCGAAAGCAGCGGCGCTTTGAAATTCTGAATGAAGGATGCAAGGCCCTGCGCACGCGCCTGGTCGCCAGCATCCAGCACGTTATAAAGTTCTTTAGCGTGCTCGACGCTCATGTTCTTCAGCTCGAATTGCTGACCCTTAAGGGTGATCTGCGTGGGAACCATGGCGCGCCCTTGCTCGGTCGTCAGGTCGTACGACTCTGAAGCGACGGTGGTCGCCTTCGGGGTTTCAGGATTATTGCTGCCGGTGGTCATTGTTTTGGTCTCCTACAGCTTCGAGACTATCAAAACTATGTGACGGTATGATGACGGTTGCGTGTCAGAAGCGTGAAACTGCTGTTATTTAAGTGCGCGCTGTTGCGCACGAAGGGGTGCGAACCACCCCCCTTCGTCGCTTCGCTCCTGACCCCCCTCGCGCGGCGGCTCGCCCTTCGGGCTACGCAAGGCAGGAACTACACTTCTTTGGAGAGCCCCGTTTCGCTCAAAATCGCCCGGATGCTAGGAGCGCCTGCGCGCAGGGAAAGGAGTGTAGCAGCACTACATGACTGACCCGAGCACAGCCGCGACAACGCAGACGGACGGTTTTCAGCGAAACCCCCAACAAAGCCATGCGCTTGCGTTGCGGCGAAAAACGGCTTATATTGGCTTTGTTCCCTCGGGAACTATGGTGATAAACGTGACGTGGAATAGTCGGATTGGACCCGGGGGCAGTACCCGGCAGCTCCACCAGAATTCGAGAGAGCGATAACTCAAAAGGCTTGGCCTTTAGAACCGCCGACTCGCAAAGCTAACGCTTTGAATCCTGGGGCTGAAATAGCTTCGACAACCGCAATAAAGACGTGGCTTTTGCCCGGTATGATTCCGCCGTAATGGGTTATTTTTAAGTGCAAACGACAACGTAGCACTCGTTGCAGCTAACGACAACACTGTCGTAGCAGCCCGTCTCGCCGCTTAGTGTGGCTTGACGAGCTCTAGCTCGTAAACGCGGCCCGAGGGGAGCCGGGCAACAGAATCCCCTCACTTTCATCGTATCTTCACACTTTTCGCATGGGTCCGCCCCTAGGGTGCGCGCATGCGTTCCCCCGAAACATTGCTACGTTCCGTGACCGACCTGCGATCCGCTGGTGGCGATACCGTGCCCCCAGCGAATGTCTTCATTCTTGGCTACAGAGAACTGATCCCCGAACCGTTGCTGATCGAAGCGATCGCCAATCATCCCGGCTGCGGCGAGGTCTATTACGTGCCGATGGATCATCCGCTCAACGAGGGACCCGCACGCGCCGAATGGAACGCCCATGTCGAGGCCCTGCCCGATACTGGGTCCACCGATTATTCCGTCATCAATGCGATCCACGAAGTTACGAGCTATTCAGAAAACGCTGCCCCCGACGCGCACGTCTTTGCTTTACCGGCAAGATCATTGCTGCAACGGCTCGGCGGTCCGCCGCTCGACGCCTTGCAGGTCGAGGAACGACTTAAAGCCGCATTGGGCGTGCAGTCATCCTCGGCGCTACGGCTCACCGACCCCGCGTTCATCGAAGAGCGGCTTGATGCCGGATTGCACGAGGAAGCGCAGGGAGTCTTGCGCAACATTCTCGCTATCCTGCTCGAGCAAGCGAACGAACAAGCAGCCTGCACGCCCGACGCCGTGGAACGGTTGCCGCAAGTATCGACCGCCAAAGCCAACATCCTGATCAATGCGACCCATGAGGTCCAAGTGACGGGATTCTACACCCGCCGCGGAACGGGACTGATGGTCGATAACGATCCAGCTTACAGTTATTATTGGGATAGCAAATGCTGCCTGCCGTGGTTCGGCCAGACGGTGGAAGCCTTGCACGGCGTGGACCCGATCCCGGTCAGCGATGCCGTCGGCACGCTCGATGATATCCGCCACTTCATGGATGAGCACGGCTATCAGCAGATCGTGGCCAAGGATCCCGATCGCTGTGCGGGCAATGGCATTTTCCGCATCTGGCGCGAGACACCGGATGGCCCCTTACTGGCCGAAGAACCCAGCCGCCGCCGCAAGGATTACGCCGAGGGCCGCGCACCGGTGGTCTTCTCGCCGACCGAACATTTCGTGCCCCCAAAGGGCATGCTGGTGCAGGAATGGCTCGACAACGACCGCGGCGACATCCGCGCGGTGATCCTCAATGGGCGCTGTGTCGGCGCCTACATGCGTCACCATGGGCCCGACAGCTGGTTGTGCAACTACCGTCAGGGCGGCAGCATTCACCCAGTCGACCTGCGGCGCGACCTGTCCGCCACCGATCGCCGCAAGCTGGATGCCGTGGCGCAGACCCTGCATACCCACGGCATCGACCGCGCCTCGGTCGATCTGCTGGCCAACAACCAGGGCGAGCGCTTCCTTTCCGAGATCAATATCGGCTGCACCGATGATATCGTCGAGCTGCATGCCCACGATCTGGGTCGCCAGGCGCACCGGGGGC
>JBEIOT010000252.1:0-1882 GCA_040377415.1 Azospirillum sp.
CAAATCACGTTCCCCTACATTCTGTTCATCTCATTAGTTTCGCTACTGGGTGGTGTGCTCAACAGCCTCGGCAAATTCGCCGCCCCCGCCGCATCCCCTATCCTATTGAATCTCTGCATGATCGCGGGCATGTGGTGGCTGGTTAATACCCCCACCCCGGCGCACGCGCTGGCCATCTCGGTGTTCGTCGCCGGCATCGTCCAGTTCGTCTGGCTCATGGTCATCTGCCTGAAGGATGGCTGCATGCCCGGCCTCACCCTGCCCAAGCTCACCCCGCAGGTGAAGACCATGCTGCTGCTCATGGCACCTGCCGCACTCGGCTCGGGAGTGCAGCAGCTCAACCTGCTCATCGACGTCATCATCGCCAGCCACATCCCCGATGCGGTGTCCTACCTCTATTACGCCGACCGCATCACCGAGCTGCCCATCGGCGTCATCGGTGTCGCCATCGGCACCGTACTGCTGCCCACCCTCTCGCGCCAAATTAAGGCGGGCGACCTCGACGCCGCGCGCAACCAAATGAACCGCGCGCTGGAACTGGTGCTGCTGTTCGGCCTGCCAGCCACCGCGGGGTTGCTGGTCACTGCCGAAGCCGTCATCCGGGTGCTCTACCTGCACGGCGCCTTCACCGAAGTCGACATGGCCGCGACCACCATGGCCCTCATCGCCTTCACTGCTGGCCTGCCTGCATTCCTTGCGGTCAAGGTGTTCGCGCCGGGCTTCTTCGCCAGCCACGACACCAAAACCCCGTTCAAAATTGCGCTCATCTGCGTGGCGGTGAACCTGTTCTTCAACCTCACCCTCATCCACCATTTCGCGCATGTAGGCATGGCCATGGCCACCACCATCGCCAGCTGGGTGAACGTGCTACTCATGGTGCGCATCCTGCATAAACGCAAAATTTTCGTGCCCGATGCACTGCTCAAAAAACGCCTGCTGAAAATGATGGCCGCCGCCAAGGTCATGGCGCTCACGCTCTACCTCATCAGCTTGGTCGCCGCGCCGTTCTACTTGGAAAGCATGCTCGTGCGCACCACTGCCCTCTTCGTCGTCATCGGCGCCGGCATGTTCATTTACGGCACCACCGTCATCTCGCTGAAAGCCTACGATGCCGGGCTACTCAAGCGCCTGCTGTTCAAGAAATCCAAAGCAGCATAACCTTAACGCCGAAGTTCCTGCCTTGCGTGGGCGCAAGCCGAGTCGCCGCGCGAGGGGGTCAGCGAAGCGAAGGGGGTGGCTCGCCCCCCTTCACGCGCGAAGCGCGCACTAAATGAGGAAGCATAACATTAGGGAACCTAATGCGATGCGATACCACGCAAATGGCGCGAAACCGTGCTTGCTCACGAATGCCAGCATCCAGCGAATGATGATGAGCGCCACCACGAACGACACCACGAATCCGGTGGCGATGATGTTGAGCATACCCGCATCCAACATCGCCCGCGCCTGATAAAGATCATAGCCTGCCGCCGCCAACATGGTCGGCACGGCAAGGAAGAAGCTGAACTCCGCCGCCGCCTTGCGCTCCACCCCAAGCGCCAACGCGCCCATGATAGAAGCGCCCGAGCGCGACACGCCCGGCACCATCGCCAGGCACTGGATAAAGCCAATGGTCAGCGCCGTGCGCCAGTCCATCGTCTCCGTGCTGTTGATGCGCGCCTTGGGCTTGCTCCGTTCGATGAGCAGGATGGCAATGCCACCCACGATCAGTCCAACGGCCACCGTCATCGACGAGAACAGATACTGTTTGATATAGGGATACGCGAACGCGCCGATGACCATGCACGGCAGGAACGCCAGCGCGATATTGCGCACGAAATGCTGCGCCGGTTTTTTGTTCGGCAACTCCACAAGCACGCGGGTGAACTTGCCCCAATAAAGC
>JBEIOT010000039.1:0-11210 GCA_040377415.1 Azospirillum sp.
AAAAGGCCGCTCTTCGGAGCGGCCTTTTTTTATGTAGCGGGGTAGGCGTGCCTAGGCGGCGCGGCCGTCTTTGTCTTTGCCATCGAGTTGCGCTTTCAGCGCGCCGACTTTTGGGCCCTTCGCTGCGGCGATGCTGATCTGCTCGACATCCATCCATTGGCTCAGGCTGCCACAGAGATCTTTGGCAAGTTTGCCAGCAGTGTGCGCGGCGGTTGCGGTCTGCGTGATATCCTGACGCGATTCTTTCGTATGGGCATAGTTGTAATGGGAGAAACGCGTATTGCTCAGTTTCGTATCAAGCTCGCCCCGCTGTGCCTTGTCCATCACGGCGGTCAGTACTTGGGCCAAAGTCGAATTGGGCAGGCGCTGCGCATCCAGTTCCTGTTTCCAATCCTGTGGGGTCATGCCCGGGGCTGGCATCAACAAAGGCAGGGCGGCCTCGGTCAGCAGTTCTGCGCGCTGATCGATGGTTTGGGTCAGCGCCCGGAAGTTCGGGCTGCTGCCAGCGCGGATATCCGAATGATTGCGAAGCAGGTCCGTGATGCGTTTCTTCAGTTCCGGGCGGGTCAGTTTAATGATGGGGCCCGGCACATCTACCGGGGGAATGACCTCGGATCTGGGGGCGGGCTGCCAGCTGATGAGGCGATTGACCAGTGACTGCGTAACGGAGTGGCTCGACATGTCAAATACGCGGCCCATACCATCGCGGTGATGCAGCGTATCGCGCACAAGGTCGCCAAGTGGATGGTGGTAATTGGTCGAATGAAGTTGCTGTTTGAGTTGCCCAAAGCTGATCTTCTGGCTTTCGTCCGTGATCATGTAGTCGCACGCGATATCGGCGATCGCGTTGATGCGGTTCTTCAGCTGTGCGGCATTACAGCCCATGGCAATGTTGGGAACGGTCTTGAGTTGCGCTTCCATCTCCTTGCGAAGTTCGGCGCGGCTGATCAGTCGATTGTGCGGTGTTGTCATGGCGCTAATCTACTGCCCTTTGGAGCCAGCAATATGACGGGCATGTGAAGGTTTTGTGACATAAACCTTCGAGAATGCTTATGTCTCAGGGCTTTTCTTTTGTCTGGAATGTACTAAATTCCCCCTATGGCCGCCCGCAAAAAAACCATTTCCCAGAACTCGTTATTCGCCAGTGCCGCACAAGCGCCGCTGGCCGAGCAGCTGCGTCCCAAGGCGCTGGCCGAGGTCATTGGACAAGAGCACCTAACGGGGCCGGAAGGCGTGCTTAGCCGCATGGTGGCCAATAAGCATTTGCAAAGCACCATTCTGTGGGGCCCGCCGGGCTGTGGCAAGACCACCATCGCGCGGCTGCTGGCCAATGAAGCCGGATACGAGCTGCAGCAAGTGAGTGCCGTCGCCAGTGGGGTGAGCGACCTTAAGATGCATTTCGAGGCAGCGCGCGAGCGCGCCATGGTCGGGCAGCGCACCATTTTGTTCGTCGACGAGATCCACCGCTTCAACCGCGCGCAGCAAGACGTGATGCTGCCGGTGGTGGAAGACGGCACCGTCACGCTCATTGGCGCGACGACGGAGAACCCGTCCTTTGAATTGAACTCGGCGCTACTATCGCGCGCTCGTGTCCTTGTTTTGAATCGCCTGTCGCCCGAGGCGCTCGATAAACTGGTAAGCCGTGCAGAAGGACTGCTTGGCAAAGCGTTGCCGCTAACGACCGAAGCGCGTCATACGCTCTTCGCGATGGCCGATGGGGACGGGCGTTATCTGCTCACCATGGTCGAAGCTATTTTTGAAGCGGCGCCAAAAAAAGCGCTCACTGTTGAAGGCCTGGGCCAAGTCATCGCGCAGCGCCCACCGGTTTATGACAAAGCGCAAGAGTCGCATTACAACCTCATCAGTGCGTTGCACAAATCGCTGCGTGGCAGCGATGTTCAGGCAGCGCTCTACTGGTTCTGCCGCATGCTCGATGGCGGCGAAGACCCGCTTTACATTGCGCGCCGCCTTGTGCGCTTCGCCAGCGAGGATATTGGCATGGCCGACCCGCAGGCGCTGGTGCAGGCGCTTGCAGCGCGGCAGACCTATGAAATTCTTGGCAGCCCCGAGGGCGAGCTGGCCATTGCGCAATCGGTGGTCTACCTCGCCACGGCGCCCAAATCCAATGCGCAATACGTGGCCTATAAAGCCGCGCGCCAGTCGGCCAAGCAACACGGGTCGCTGATGCCACCTAAGCATATCCTGAACGCACCCACCAAGCTGATGAGCGAGTTGGGCTATGGTGCGAACTATGATTATGACCATAATGCCGAAGATGGCTTCAGCGGTCAGAACTACTTCCCCGATGAGATGCCGCGCGAAGAATTCTATGTGCCGGTTGAGCGGGGGTTCGAGCGCGATATCGCCAAGCGGCTGGACTATTGGAACAAGCTGCGCGATAAGCGGAACAAATGAACCCCAGTGCCGCATTGACGCTTCCTTCCATCCTGCTTGTTGCGGGTGGCGGAGCTATTGGCTGCGTCGGGCGTTTCCTGCTTATCAAGGCCGTGGTGAAACTGAACCCGACCATTTTCCCGCTGGGTACCATGGTGGTGAATTTAGTGGGCGCATTCCTCATTGGCCTCATTCTGGCAAAATATGGTGCGCAGCATAATGCGCGTATTTTCTTCGTTACCGGCCTGTGCGGGGGCTTCACTACTTTCTCGGCTTTCTCGTGGGATGCGCTGCAATTGCTGCACCGTGGCAACTACGCGCAGGCGGGGTGTTATATCATCGGCAGCGTGGTGCTTTGCATCGCGGCCACGTGGGCGGGTTTCGCCCTTATGAGGACTGTGTAATGGAAAAGAAAACCTATCGCGTCGCGAAAGAAGATAACGATGCGCGCTTTGACCGCTGGTGCCAGCGCATCCTCGGCAAGGCGCCCAACTCCGTGTATCTCAAAGCCATGCGCAAAGGCATGCTGCGCATCGACGGTAAAAAAGCCGAAGGCAACACGCGCGTGACCACTGGCCAGATGATCGAAGTGCGCGGCCATGTGATCGACCCGTACAAAGAACACACCGCCAAGCCGACCAAGGCGATGGACGTAACGCTCGACATGGCGCGCGAAGCTCAAAGCTGGGTGATTTATCGCGACAAGGACATCATGGTCATCAACAAGCCGGCAGGTTTGGCTGTGCAGGGTGGCACTGGCATCACGAAACACCTCGACGGGTTGCTACCGTGCCTGCAGTTCGATGCGAAGGATATTCCGCGTCTGGTGCATCGCCTCGATAAAGACACCAGCGGCGTATTGCTGCTTGCCCGCCACGTGGCCGCGGCCACCGAGCTGCAACGTGCATTCGCGCGTAAGACCATCCAGAAAACCTACCTGGCCATCACGGTGGGCGTGCCCAACCCTTATACCGGCGAAATCGAAAGCAAGCTCGATAAACGCGTGGCGGGCGAGGGTAGCCACGAGATGGTACGCAGCGTCGACGAAGACGAAGGCAAGATCGCCATCACGCGCTACCGCACCATCGAGCATATGGCCAAGAAGATCGCGTTGGTCGAGCTTGAGCCCATCACGGGGCGCACGCACCAGCTGCGCGTGCACATGTCCGAGATGGATTGCCCGATCTTGGGTGACGGCAAATATGGCGGCAAAGGCGCGCACATTAGTGGTGGCGTCAATGTTTCGGCCAAGCTGCATTTGCAGGCATGGCGTATCGTGTTGCCGCCGATGTTCGGCAAGGACTCGCGCGATTTCGAAGCGCCCATCGCGCCGCACATCAAGAAAAGCCTCGATGCATTGGGCCTCAGCATTAATCCGCAAGAGTGATCATGCGGCTTCAGTTCACTGCGCTCCTTCTTGGAGTATTTTTTGCTGCACCCGCGCTTGCAGCAAAATTAACAGAGGCGCAGGCGGTTGAGCGTGCTTACGCCGCTATCGCTCAAGGCCACTGGACGAGTTTGGCGCCTGAGTGTTTATCGTTCGAACCGGTAAAGCCAGAATGGAGTTTTGTGGTGCGCGAAGAACATAATAACATCTGCGGCGGCGATGAGTTGACAGCGCCGCGCTTGTTCGATGTGCATGTGAATCCGCAAAACGGCGTTGTGACGAGGCAGGAATAATGGTCGGCATGAGCAAAGCAAAAATGGAGAATCGCGCGTTACCCAAGCGGTTCTATCTTGAAGCTATCACTGCGCCGAGCGGCGAAGGTTGGGCAATCTTGCTTGATGGCCGCCCCGTGAAGACCATGGCCAAGCAAAAGCTTGAGATCGCCAGCAAGACCATCGCCGATGCAGTGGCCGCTGAATGGCGCGAGCAAAAAGAATTCATCAATCCCGACCTGATGCCGCTGACTCGTTTGGCGAACATCACGCTCGACCGCGTGAAACTGGATCGCCCGCTGTTACTCGACGATATCGCGCGTTATGCCGAGACGGATCTGGTGTGCTACCACGCGCCGGGTACCGAGTCGCTGGGGCGCATGCAGCACGCTACGTTCGAGCCGCTGCTGGAATGGGCGCGCGTTGCCTATGCGCTGGATTTCACGGTGACCGACAGCATCATGCCCATCATGCAATTGCCGGAAACGCTGGCCAATGCGCGCGCGCTGGTCGAGCAAACGACGGACGCAGAACTTGCCGCGCTGGCGATGATGGTGCCGCTGCTTGGCAGTTACGTGCTGAGCGTGGCCCTATGGAAAGGCCGCATCGATGTGGACCAGGCACTTAAAGCCGCGCGACTGGATGAAACACTGCACGCTGAGAAATACGGCGAGGACTCGGAAGCTGCCATCGCATGGGCGAACAAAGAAAAAGACATTCGCGCTTCTGCATTTTTCTTGACACATAATTAACTGAATTTCCTTGTAAAATTGCCTTGTGGGCGCATTGCTCACACGTGGCAAATTTGCTGCTTTGCGGCGCAGCAATACCTGTGCTACACCCCGCGCTTCGATTAACAACGCATAGGTCCACGCATGAACGCGGTCACTATCGTCAAAGAACTCGAGATCAAGCGCGAGCAAGCGCGATTCGGGGGTGGCGAAAACCGAATTAAAGTGCAACACGAAAAGGGCAAACTTACGGCGCGCGAGCGTCTTGAAGTCATGCTCGATCCGGATTCCTTCGAGGAATACGATATGTTCGTGGAACACCGTTGTAACAACTTCGGGATGGAAAAGAACAAAACCCCGGGCGACGGCGTCGTCACCGGGCATGGCACCATCAATGGTCGCCTTGTGTTCGTTTATTCCCAGGATTTCACCGTCATGGGCGGCTCGCTCAGCGAGAACAACGCCAAGAAGATCTGCAAAGTGCAGGACATGGCCATGAAGATGGGTGCGCCCATCATCGGCCTGAACGATTCCGGCGGGGCACGCATTCAAGAGGGCGTCGATTCGCTCGCCGGCTTCGCTGAAATTTTCCAGCGCAACGTGCTGGCCTCAGGCGTCATTCCGCAGATCTCCGTCATCATGGGGCCGTGCGCTGGTGGTGCTGTTTATAGCCCTGCGCTCACCGATTTCACCATCATGGTGCGCGGGTCGAGCTACATGTTCGTGACCGGACCCGATGTAGTGAAAACCGTGACCCACGAAGAAGTGAGCCAGGAAGAACTCGGCGGTGCCGACGTGCATGGCAAATACACCGGCGTGGCCGATATGGTCTATGACAACGACATCGAGGCACTGCTGCAAGTGCGCCGTCTGGTGACGTTCCTGCCGCTCAATAGCCGTGAGAAACCGCCGCACCGCCCGACCGAAGATCCGGCGGATCGCGTGGAAATGGGTCTGAACACGGTGGTGCCCGAGAACGCGAACAAGCCGTATGACATGTTCGACGTGCTGCGCCGCATCGTCGACGAAGAAGATTTCTTCGAGGTGAACGCCGAGTTCGCCAAGAACATCATCGTCGGTTTCGCGCGCATGGAAGGTAATACGGTGGGCTTCGTCGCCAACCAGCCGATGGAAATGGCGGGCTGCCTTGATATCGACGCTTCGCGTAAAGCTGCGCGTTTTGTGCGTTTCTGCGATGCATTCAACATTCCGCTGGTCACACTGGTGGACGTTCCGGGCTTCTTGCCGGGCACTTCGCAAGAGCATAACGGCATCATCCGCCACGGCGCGAAGTTGCTGTATGCGTATGCTGAAGCAACTGTTCCGAAGATCACCATCATCACCCGCAAAGCCTATGGTGGCGCGTACATCGTGATGGGTTCCAAACACCTGCGCAACGACATCAACTACGCATGGCCGACGGCCGAGATCGCGGTGATGGGCCCTGCTGGCGCCGTTGAAATTATTTTCAAAGGCAAACTCAAGGACCAGGCCGAAGTCGATGCGGCAGTTGAAAGCTACCGCGACAATTTCGCGTCGCCGTTCGCTGCAGCAAGCCGTGGTTACCTCGATGATGTGATCCGTCCGCAGAACTCGCGTTGGCGCATTTGCCGCGCACTGTCGATGCTGCGCAACAAAGAGCTCGAGAATCCGAAAAAACGTCACGACAACCTCCCGCTGTAAGGAACCACCATGAGCTGGCTCGACGCAAAAGGTCTGGAGAAAGACTGGAAAGAGAACAAACGCTGGAGCGGCATCACGCGTCCCTATAGCGGTGCGGATGTGGTGAAACTGCGTGGCTCGTTGCCCATCGAGCAGTCGATCGCCAAGCACACCTCTGAGAAACTCTGGGGTTACTTCGCGAAAGAATCGTATGTGAATGCGCTTGGCGCGCTCACCGGCAACCAGGCCATGCAGCAAGTGAAAGCAGGCCTTAAGGCTATCTATCTTTCCGGCTGGCAAGTGGCGGCCGATGCGAACCTCGCGGGCCAGATGTATCCCGACCAGTCGCTTTACCCGTTCGACTCGGTGCCCAACGTGGTGCGCCGCATCAACAACACGCTGCGCCGTGCCGACCAGATCGACACCAGCGAAGGCAACATCGGCAAGACCGATTGGTTCCAGCCCATTGTGGCCGATGCGGAAGCAGGCTTTGGTGGTAACCTCAACGCGTTCGAATTGCAGAAGTTGATGATCGAAGCCGGTGCTGCGGGCAGCCACTGGGAAGACCAGCTTTCTTCGGCGAAGAAATGCGGCCACATGGGCGGCAAAGTGTTAGTGCCTATCCGCGAACATATCGAGAAGCTTGTTGCTGCGCGTCTGGCCAGCGACGTGCTGGGCGTGCCGAGCGTCATTATCGCGCGAACCGATGCTAACGGTTCGTATCTGTTGACCAGCGATGTCGATGATCGCGATAAGCCGTTCGTGAAAGAAGGCCGTACTGCGGAGGGCTTCTATAACTATGATGGTGGCATCGAAGCAGCCATTGCACGTGGTCTTGCATTCGCGCCTTACGCGGATCTCGTTTGGTGCGAAACCGCGCATCCTGATCTCGCCGAAGCCAAGCAATTCGCTGATGCGGTGCACGCGAAATTCCCGGGCAAATACCTCGCCTATAACTGCTCGCCTTCGTTCAACTGGAAGAAGCATCTGGATGACGCGACCATCGCCAAATTCCAGATCGAGCTTGGCAAGATGGGTTACAAATTCCAGTTCATCACGCTGGCAGGTTTCCACGCGCTCAACCATGGCATGTTCGACCTTGCGACCAAGTACAAGGACGCGGGAATGGCAGGCTATGTGACGCTGCAGGAAAAAGAATTCGCCGACGCCGCGAAGGGTTTCACCGCCGTGAAGCACCAGCGCGAAGTGGGCGTGGGTTATTTCGACGCCGTGGCTGAAGCCATCAGCCAAGGCCAAGCCAGCACGACCGCCTTAAAAGGTTCCACCGAAGAAGAACAATTCCACTAGGACGACCATGTTTAATTCAATCCTGATCGCCAACCGCGGCGAGATCGCCATCCGCGTGATGCAAACCGCCAAGAAACTTGGCCTGCGCACCATCGCCGTTTATTCAGAGGCCGACACCAACGCGCTGCACGTGAAGATGGCCGATGACGCTGTCTATATCGGTCCGTCGCCGTCGGTGAAATCGTACCTCAACGTCGACAACATCATCTCTGCCATCGACCAGTCGGGCGCCGATGCAGTGCATCCGGGTTACGGCTTCCTCAGCGAGAAAGAACATTTCGCCAAGGCCATCCTGCAGCGCACGAACGCGACGTGGATCGGGCCGAATCCCGAAGCGATCCGTTTGATGGGCGATAAGATCGAATCCAAGAAAATTGCGGTCGCGGCGGGTGTGAACTCCGTACCGGGCGTGCTCGAAGCGGTGAGCGACCCCAAAGAAGCACGCAAGATCGCTGATGATATCGGCTACCCCGTCATCATCAAAGCTGCAGCCGGTGGTGGCGGCAAAGGTATGCGCGTTGCGCGTAGCCCCGAAGAATTGATGGACGCGATCAAGCTCTCCACCAGTGAAGCACGTAGCAGCTTTAACGACGCACGCGTATTCATCGAGAAATATTTCGACAATCCGCGCCACATCGAGATCCAGGTGCTCGCCGATAAATATGGCAACACCGTTTCGCTTGGCGAGCGTGAATGCTCCATTCAGCGCCGTCACCAGAAGGTGATCGAAGAAGCGCCGAGCATGTTCGTAACGCCAGAAATGCGTGCTGAAATGAGCGCGCAGGCCGTGCAGCTTGCTAAGCAGGTGGGTTATGTTTCTGCTGGCACCGTCGAATTCATCGTCGACCAGTCGGGCAAGTTCTACTTCCTCGAGATGAACACCCGCTTGCAGGTAGAGCACCGCGTGACCGAGCTCATCACGGGTCTTGATCTCGTCGAGCAAATGATCCGCATCGCGGCGGGCGAGAAGCTCTCGTTCGGTCAGGATGATGTGAAATTCACCGGTCACGCATTCGAGTCGCGCATCTATGCCGAGGATCCGTCGCGTGGGTTCCTGCCTTCGACCGGTCGCGTCATTAAATACGTCGAGCCCGAGCACAAGCCCGGTTGCATCATCGACACCTCGGTCTATGAAGGTGGCGAAGTGTCGATGTTCTACGACCCCATGGTCGCCAAATATTGCACCCATGCACCCACGCGCGAGCAGGCTATCGACCTCATGGTCGACCAGCTGGGCGACTTCGTCATTCAGGGCATTTCGCACAACACCAGCTTCCTGCAAGCGGTGCTTAGCCACGAGCGTTTCCGCAAAGGCGATATCAGCACCAACTTCATCGAGCAGGAATGGCCGACCGGTTTCACCGGCGCCGAGCTTTCGACCGAAGCGCAAAAAGTGGCCATGGCCGTGGCGGCGTTCTGTTCGCTGCGCGAGATCGAGCGCAATGCGCAGGTTACCGGCCAATTGCCGGGTCGCCAACCCGCCATCGGCGCGCGTTGGGTCATCACCATTGGTGGTCGTTCGGTGGCGCTCTATACGCGCAAAAAAGACTACGGCTACGACATCAGCTACGATGACGGCATGATCGTCATTCGTTCGGGCTGGAAGCTTGGCCGCCGCTTATTCCAGGGCACGGTAAATGGTCGCCCGGTTTCGGTGCGCGTTTCACCGTTGGCCGAGGGCTATCGCCTGAACTACGCCGGTGCGGAAGTGAAAGCCACGCTGCGCACTATTCGCGTGGCCGAGCTGGCGCAATATATGCCGGTGCGCGAAAGCACGGTATCACAGTTCGAAGTGACCGCGCCCATCGCAGGCCTCATCTCCGCTATCCACGTGAAGGCGGGCGACGAAGTGCGCGCGGGTCAGCAGCTGTTCGTGATCGAAGCGATGAAGATGGAAAACATCATCTACGCCGATACGGATGCGACGGTGAAGGAAGTGCACATCACCGCGCCCAATAGCGTGACTGCCGACCAGCTCATCATCGAGTTCGTCGATCACTCGGGCGAAGAACCAGCCGATACGAAAAAGAAAGCGTAGCCGCTAAGCGTTGCGCGCGGCGGACTCGCCTGAACGCTCGATCGGCGTAGGGGCAGGGCCGCTTGCTGTTTGCAGCGCACTTGCGGTCAGCCCATGCGCGCTGAGCGCTTGACCAAGCCCCTTAATGACGGAATTTGCCTGTGCTAACCCCGGTGGCGGTGCAGCGGGTCTTTCTTCCAAGGGCGGCGGTGCGGCAGGCGTTTCTGGCACCGGTGCCGGTGCGGTTGCCTGTTGCGCGTTCTCAATCTTCAGCACATTCGGGAAGAACTGCTCCAGGATGTTGTCGGTGCCGACACCAGCGATACTTGGTTTGCCTTTGCCATCGGTGGTGATGAAAGTGGGAAATCCTTCGATCGATAGCGTGGCGAGATGGCCCTCAAAGAATCCTGCTGCTGCGCCGTTCACTGGCGTTTTGCCATCGCTGCCCACGGCCATGTTGAGGTACGTGATCGGGCGGCCATCTTCGGTCGTTCTGGGGTAACCACTGCGCGCGAGTAATGCGTGGCAATGGCCGCAATTGCTGCTGACCACGGCATAGACGCGGTCGGGTTCCAGCGCGGCGGGAATTTCGCGGGCGAACACTTCGCTACCCCGTGCGGGTTCGTATTGCGGGCGGTCCGCGTGTTGAGCGCGTTCCTGCAGTTCTTTCTGCCAGAGTTCGCCAAGTTGTGTGGGGTAGAGAAGTCCGCCTTCCGGCACGGTGTCGGCATAGAGTACATGCGTCAGGATGCCATCGCGCGTGCTGATGACTGTTGGATAGTTATATTGGCGCTCGGGACGCGAGGGCGGTAAGGCGCTATCGACACCGCCACCAAGGATCTCTTTGCCTTCCAGCGTACCCATCAGCTTATGTGCGTCGAGGTTGGCATCATTCAGGTACACGATGGGGCGACCATCGTTCGTTTGCGTGGGGTAGCCGCTATCCATGATGCTGTGCTGGGTATCGGGACACCAGTCGGCACCGATGACGAGTACCGCGTTCTGCGGCAGCGGGTGCAAGATCTCGGCATTCAGCAAAGTTTCGTAACGGGCACGGTCGAGACCGGCGATGATGGGATAATCGCTCATGCAACCAGCATAGGGAAAAATCCCTTAGAAAGGGTTAAATTCTGTACCCTTAGGCGATGGCGCCTTTGTGTACGCCTTCGTAAGCACGCACGATGTAAGAAGCTGATCTGTCCTGATTCAATTGCGCCGCCAGATGTTGGGCGATGCATTCCACTGTCGTGTCGGTGGCAAGGAAGCGGCAGCGCGCGGTGGGGTACGCTAAGGTGAAGCGACCTTGGTCGCTGGTGTAGGCGAACACGCTGTAGCCGTCTTTTTCGCCGATGCAGTCACTGGCGGTGGCAAGATATGCATAGCGCCAGTCCTTGGCGATGGCGCGCTCATGCTTGGCGCTGCGTTTGCCGTTCTTGAAC
>JBEIOT010000114.1:0-6464 GCA_040377415.1 Azospirillum sp.
CCAGCTGCAGCGTGCCCGGCTGGCCGGTGCCGATGCCGATGCTGGTGCTGGCGATGGTCTGCGTAATGGAAAGGCTGCTGGTCCCTGCAATGTTCGCGCCGATCATCAGGTCCGAATCGGTGGTGAAGACGAGCGCATTATTGCCCACGTTCTGCGCACCGTTGATGTTCATCTGGCCTGTACCGGTACGGAACGTCAGCGGATCGGTCCAGGTGCGCGCGCCGATATTCATCGCGCCCGTCATGCTGGTGTTGCCAAAAACCGTGTTGGAGAATCCGTTGAGGATGCGCGTCAGCTCCAGCGTGCTCAGATGGATCGTACCCGCCTGACCGTCGCCGATCCCCATGGTGGTACTCGGCGAACTCGGCGCTAGCAAGAACGTGCCCGTACCGCCGATATTCGCATTCACCGCCAGATCAGCATCCGTACTGATCGCGATCGAGTTCGCGCCCATCGTCTGCACACCGTTGATGCTGATGACACCCGCACCCGTGCGCAACGTCAGCGGATCGTCCCACGTCGCCGTGCCGACATTCATGGCGCCACTGCCATCCGTGCGGCCGATCACGATGCTCGTCCAACCGTTGGTGATATTCGCAAGTTCGGCATCGTCCAAATGCAACGTGCCCACTTCGCCATCGCCCAACGAAATGCTCGTGCCCACGCTCGACGGCGTAATGAGCAACGTGCCAGTACCGTTGAGCGCCGCACCCAGCAGCAGGTCCGAATCGGTGCGCAGGATAAGTGTATTACCGCCCATCGTCTGCACGCCGTTGATGTTCATCGCGCCGTTACCGGTCTGCAGCGTCAGGTTATCGTTCCATGTCAGCGCGCCCACATTCATGTCGCCGGCGCCATCGGTGCGCCCGAAGATAAGGCTCGTCCAGCCGTTGGTAATATTCGCAAGCTCGGCATCGTCCACATGCACCGTGCCGGCCTGTCCCGTGCCAATGCCCATGCTGGTGTTCGCACTCGACTGCACTACGCTGAGCGCACCCGTACCCGTCAGCGTCCCACCGATCACCGGATTCGCATCCGTGCGCAAAGTGAAGTTATTCGCGCCGAAGGCCAGGTTGCCGTTGATGTTAATGGCCCCCGTGCCCGATTGTAGCGTCAGGTGATCGTTCCACGTGCTGGCGCGAATATCCGTCGCCGCGGTCGACGTGGTGCGACCGAACACGATGTTGCCCCAGCCATTGGTCAGCAAGGCCAGCTCGGCCGCGCTCAGGTTATAGGCACCCACCGCACCCGCACCGATGCCCAGCGTCAGCAAGTCGCTGTTAGGCAGGAAGGTCAGCGTGCCGGTACCCGCCAGCGCCGCGCCAATGGCCACGTTCGCCGCATCCAGCGTCAGGCTGCCATTAGCGCCGGCATTGATCGCCGAGTTGATGGTAATGAGGTTATGCGCCTGCAGCGTTAGTGCATTGCCGCTGGTCCAGTTCAGCGCCGCACTCACGGTGATATCACCCGCCTGCGAACCCGTCGCGCGCGTCTGCACGATCACATCGCCCGAAGCCAGCGCCGCCAGCAGCGTCGCCGAATTCAGGATGGACGTCGAATCATCCACAGTGGGGCTGAAGGGCGTGCTGCCATTCACATTACTGTTGGCTGCCGCCGAAATGGTAATGTTGGTCGGGTCAAGCAGCAGCGAACCATTGCGCGCCCCCACACCGCGTAAATTCACCGTGCCACGGAAATCGAGGAACTGTTTACCCGAAACTTCCACCAGTCCGCCCGCACCACCTGCCGCGCCACCGCTTACATCGGCATGGCCCGCGAACTGCGTCACATCATCGCTCCACACCACCGCCGTGCCGCCATTGCCCGCATGCGTGGCATTAGCGCGGATCACCGCACCGTGGTCGGCCTGCGTGCGCGACGCCGTCGTTAGCCCTGCACCGCCCTGATATTCGCCACCGATGCGCACACGGCCACCACCACTATGGCCCGCAGCATCCACCGCCGCCGTGCTCGCCAGCGTGATGCTATCGCCGGTCACGGTAATGTCGCCGCCCTTTTCGCCTGCATCGTTACCGCGCGCTTGCAGCGTGCCGCTGATGATCACTTGCGAGCGCTTACGCAGCGCCACCGGCTTGATGCCGTTGGCCGCAATGCGAATGCTGCCCGCTTTGCTGCCCACGCTATCGGCGCGCACTGTGCCGCTCTGCATGATCAGCGCATCCACCGCACCGCGCGCCTGCGCCGCGGTGATCATCACCAGCCCACCATCGGCGGCAATGGTGCCAGTATTCTTCACGCTCTGCGCCACCAGCGCGTCACTGGCTTCCAGCTTGATGAGATCATCGCCCGCCATGTCGATGGTCGCGACATCGCCCGACGCCATCACCACTTTGCCCAAGCGCGCTGTGATCACGCCATGGTTCTCCACATGCGGCGCCACAAGCCCTGCCAAGCCCGCCTGGCCCACCGTGATGCGGCCTTCGTTGATGACGCGTGCATCGGCATTGCCCGGCGTCGTGAACTTCAACGCACCGCCCGCCATGAATGCTGCGTCATCGCCAATGTCATTGCTCGTCGCCACGATGCCGCTCACATCCACCGTCGCGTCACGCCCGAACATCACGCCGTTGGGGTTGATGAGCACCACTTGCCCGTTGGCCGTAATGCTACCGTCGATCTGCGACGGCTTCGTATCGCGAATGCGGTTCACCGTGATCGACGTCGTCGAGGGCTGTTGGAAATTCACGCTCTCCGGTTTGCTCACATCGAACTGGTCCCAGCGGATCACCGCGCGGTCCGTGGTCTGCGTGATCGTCGTGTTCAGGCCGTTCTGGTTGATGCTCGCATTACCGCTCGTGGTGATCCCGCCCGCAGGTCCCGCGTACGCGATACGCGCGCACGCGAAAAAGCCTGCTGCAAATAGAACAGCAAGCCGACGCGCCGAAAGGGCGATATGCTTGGTAGACCGAGACATGGTAACTATCTGAGTAGTTTAGCACATTATGTGCCAAGACCCGTTACCAAATCGTTAAAAGCTGCGCGAGATTGCAAGGAGGAAACGAGTACCCGTTGCGGTTGCATAGTCGGGTGGGTTATCCGCTTCTTTGGTAAGGGGAATCGAGGCCAGCGCACTACCGTCCCAATCGCCATTTAGATTGAACCGAACACCTGCCCCGGTCGAGGCCGCCGAGATGCTATTTCTCGCCCCGTTATCTTCGTTCCAAACCTTGCCGATATCGTAGAAAATAAAGGGCTGGGTCTTCAGCTCCTGCTCCGCCACCTGCCACACGCTGGTATGACGCAGCTCGAACGTGCCGCTAATCCCGTGATCGCCGGTGATTTCCGAGGGGTCATAACCACGCCCGACCTGCCCGCCCCCGAAGCCAAATTCCTCGCTGGACAACAATGGGTTAAGTGAATACTGCCCACTCACCAATCCGTAAATTTCAAAGCCCGCTGGCAGGTCCTGCACACGCCCCGCGAAGAACTCGAATTTGGTGAATTCCGGCTTGCCGTCAGCCCGCGAAAGGGCGCTGCCCTCATCGCTCGCGCCGAACAGATCCAGCCCCTGCGTCGCATGGAAATCGAAGGCGTTAAACCCATCCCAAGTATCTGAGAAACTGTAGTTTGTGCCAAGACGCACTTCGCGCAGGCGGTCGTCATACAGGTCGGTACCCAGCAGGTCCGTTTGCGAATTCTTGACAAGGAATCCCGCATCCACTGTCCACGTCGCCGCGCGTTGATACACGATCGGGTACGACACGGTCGCCGAAATATTGCGAGTTTTTCCTTCAATTTCAAAGGCTGAAAGATTGCTGCCGGGGTTGGTTTCGGCCATCACGCCGTTCAGGTTCAGCTTGGCGCCCGAGGCCCCAAAGATCGGCATCGTGTAACCAAGGTTGGCGTAGTGCTGTTCCTCGTACGGGGCACTCGCCGACAGGGCCAATGCGAGGTCACTATTGGCCGCGCCGACATGGAACAAATGGGCACTCGCCACGCCCTGCGACGGACCGGTGAACTGCGAGCCATAATTATCGACCGCCAAACGGAAGCGTTTGTCTTTTTTATCCGTATTTTTCTTTAATAACAGTCGGATAGCGCCAGGTTCCTGTTCACCGGGCGCCGGGTCCTTCAAGCTCGCTAAAATAGCACTCGCATGCATATCAGGCAGCGCGTTGAGAACCAGCAATAATCGCTCTAAAACCAATGTATTCAACGGCTTCATGGCACGGATCTGATCGACCGCATCGGCCAGCGCCGGGCTCGGTATCAACGCAGGGTCGACCTCGATCTGCGAGACATGCCCCTCCACCGCGACCAGCGTCGCTTGGCCCCCTTCAAACGACTGATCCGGCACGATAATCTTAGTGAGCGTGTAGCCGTCATCGAAGTAAATTTGCTGCAGATCGTTCGCGATCGCATACAGCCGTGCCAGTGTGATCTCTTTACCCAAATCATCCGCATACAAATGGCCGATATCGGCCGGCTGGTAGGCACTCATGCCCTGCACATTCAGCGATTTCAGCGTAAATCGAACAGATTCAGCACCTTGTGGCACCTGCACCGCACCCGCTTCCGGGCGCGCGGGGCCTGTGTTGCCACGCAATTCTTCAAATTTTTCTGAGGGGTTAGGCAGTACCGGTGCTAGCCGCGCCGGATCCGCGGCAGGGACCAGCTGCGCCATCGCTGCACTGGCGAACATCCACGGCAACAGGAAGGCGACGCCCACGCGCAAACGCGCACGCTTCGCGCCACGCCCACGCATGCGCGTAGATATACTTCCCAAGTTTCCCATGAGCGGCACCATAAGGCCTTTTCGGACGAAGCCAACAGCTTTTCGCAGAATGACGGATTCCCGACTCACTCATATTCTATAATTATTATATCGACGTAGAACTTTGCGAGTCGGATGGCGTGCTAGCAAGCCCTCTAGGGCGGGCCCCAAAAGGCTCGCCTGAAACGTCAAAACTGCAATTAGGTTTCATGAAGTCCGTCTTCCCTGAATCGCGTTTAAAACGCTTTCTTACGAGACTCCTTAACCGTCATAATACGCTTATGATAAATTTATGATTCCTGTTTCGTAATAATTATGACGCACGCTTTTTCCATTGGACCATTTTCTTCGCAACTGCACAAAAGTTAATAAGGGTCGTTTTATCTGCTTCAATACGCCATTGATTGCTCAATACCGCTTCCGGTATGAATAAAATCCGTGCTTCACGGTTGCTTCCGGATTTTGGCTCCTAATTCGCCTCGCTGACAGGATACGAGATAGCCTTAACCACCCTTATATGACCGAACTAGTAACCTGATCTCAACTCAGGTCATATAATTTGATATTAATTTAATGTCCCCTAACCATCGTGTCGTTACCAAGGATCAAAACAGCCCATATAAGCAAAATTATAATTTTGACGGGTGTGGCCTTGAGGCAGCAGTAATTTCTGAAGCAGAGAAACCAACCAGGACTACAGACCGCACAGTTCCAGTTTTTTGGTTTTGCTTAAGCCCTTAATTTCGAGCTCCCGTTTCAGCGCATCGCTTTTGGTGTCGTGAAGCTCGGAGAGGATCACCACATACGGCGCGCGGCCACGGGTGTATTTGGCACCTTTGCCTTTCGCGTGCTTGGCCAGCCGCGCCTCAAGATCGTTGGTAATGCCGGTATAGAGCGTGTTATCGGCGCATCGCAGCATGTAGACGGTCCATGCCAAGGGCTCAGTCATCCGATGTGTCGCGCTTATGCGCGTTCAAATGCAGGTCGAGCTTTTCGGCTTTGCGCTTATCCGCCTGCTTTTCCTGCTTGGTACGCCCATGTTTCAGGCGATTCTGGCTGGCACGTGCTTCGTCACCCGCTCGCGCCTTTTCTTTGCGTTTTTTATTGAGATTGATGATTTCGCTCATAAAACCTCCGCAGCGTTGAAGCACGAGACAAAAAGCCCCCAATGGGGAAATATCGCTACTGTAGAAGATGGTGGAGGGGGAAGGATTTGAACCTTCGAACTCCGAAGAGGGCGGATTTACAGTCCGCTGCCATTGACCACTCGACCACCCCTCCACACGGCCCTTTCAATCGAAAGGGACCCTCTGCTATGCCAAACGAAGTTTTCTGTCAATAAGTTCACACCATGCACCCGATTTTACGTTTTGCCCCAAGCCCCAATGGCCGCCTGCACCTAGGCCACGCCTATTCGGCTGTGCTGAATGCAAGGCTGGCGACGCAGCTTGGCGGGCGCTTGCTTCTACGGCTGGAAGACATCGACAGCACGCGCTGCACCACAGCCCTCGCCCAGCATTGCTTGGATGATCTGGCATGGCTTGAATTGGCGTGGGAAACGCCCGTACGCGTGCAATCGCAGCACCTGGCGGACTATCACGCCAAACTGGATGCTTTGCGCGCCCAAGTGCTGCTTTACCCCTGCTTCTGCAGCCGCAGCGAGATCGACGCGGCCAGCACCGCACGCGATCCCGATGGCGCGCCACTTTACCCCGGCACCTGCCGCGGC
>JBEIOT010000139.1:0-5643 GCA_040377415.1 Azospirillum sp.
TGGCGGAGAAGAAGAATGCCTAAGCGCACCGACCTCAAGAGCATCCTCATCATCGGCGCGGGTCCCATCGTTATCGGGCAGGCGTGCGAGTTCGATTACTCGGGCACGCAGGCGGTGAAAACGCTGAAGGCCGAAGGCTATCGCGTTATTCTGGTGAACAGCAACCCCGCCACCATCATGACCGACCCTGATCTGGCGGATGCGACCTACATCGAGCCCATCACGCCGGAGTTCGTCGAGAAAATCATCGCCAAGGAACGCCCCGATGCGTTGCTGCCCACCATGGGTGGCCAAACGGCGCTGAACTGCGCCAAGGCACTGGCCGAGTCCGGCGTACTGAAGAAATACAATGTCGAGATGATCGGCGCGAAGCTTGAGAGCATCAACAAAGCCGAGGACCGCTTGTTGTTCGGCCAAGCCATGGCGAAAATTGGTCTGGAAGTGCCGCGCAATGCCGTCGTGAAATCGATGGAAGAAGCCAAGGCGGCGCTGAAAGTCACCGGCCTGCCCGCCATCATCCGTCCCAGCTTCACCATGGGCGGCAGCGGCGGCGGCATCGCCTACAACAAAGAAGAATTCGAGCAGATCGTGGCTTCGGGCCTTGATGCATCACCCGTCGGCGAAGTGATGATCGACGAGAGCGTGCTCGACTGGAAAGAATACGAGATGGAGGTGGTGCGCGACAAAGCGGACAACTGCATCATCATCTGCTCCATCGAGAACATCGACCCGATGGGCATCCACACCGGTGACAGCATCACCGTCGCACCCGCGCTCACGCTGACCGATAAAGAATATCAGATCATGCGCAATGCCAGCATTGCGGTGCTGCGCGAGATCGGCGTGGATACTGGCGGCAGCAACGTGCAGTTCGCCGTGCATCCGCAAACAGGCCGCATGGTGGTGATCGAGATGAACCCACGTGTGTCGCGCTCGTCCGCGCTCGCATCGAAAGCCACCGGCTTCCCCATTGCCAAGGTCGCGGCGAAACTGGCGGTTGGCTACACGCTCGATGAAGTGATGAACGATGTGACGAAGACCACGCCCGCTTCGTTCGAGCCGACCATCGATTACATCGTCGTCAAAATTCCGCGATTCGCATTCGAGAAATTCCCCGGCGCATCCGCTACGCTCACCACCGCCATGAAATCGGTGGGCGAAAGCATGGCGATGGGTCGCAACTTCCCCGAATCGCTGCAGAAGGCTTTCCGCTCGCTTGAGACCGGCCTCAACGGCCTCGATCCCGTCGTTATCGAAGGCGCTAGCCGCGATAATCTCGACCCCGTGCGCTCAGCGCTCACCATTCCCTCGCCCGACCGTTTGCTGAATGCGGCGCAGGCGCTGCGCTTGGGCATGGAGCCAGAAGAAATTTGCCGCATCACGCATTTCGATCCGTGGTTCATCGCCCAGCTGCAGCGCATTACCGATGCCGAAGCATGGGTGAAGCACCATGGCTTGCCCAAAGATGGCGCGAGCCTGCATGAGCTGAAATCGCTCGGCTTCTCGGACAAGCAACTCGCCAAGCTGACCGATAGTGACGAGCTTACCGTGCGCAAGGCACGCCACAAGCTCGACATCCGCCCCGTGTTCAAGCGCGTCGATACTTGCGCGGCCGAGTTCGCTTCGCAAACGCCGTACATGTATAGCTGCTATGAGGGCAACGGCTCGCAAGCGGCCGAGTGCGAAAGCCAGCCGACCGATGCGAAGAAGATCTTCATCCTCGGCGGCGGCCCCAACCGCATCGGCCAGGGCATCGAGTTCGATTATTGCTGTGTGCACGCGGCGTATGCGCTGAAAGAAGCGGGCTACGAGACCATCATGGTCAACTGCAACCCTGAGACGGTAAGCACTGACTACGACACGTCGGACCGTTTGTATTTCGAGCCGCTCACCGCAGAAGACGTGGTCGAAGTCATTCAGGCGGAAGCCAAGAACGGTACCATCGTGGGCGTCATCGTGCAGTTCGGCGGGCAAACGCCGTTGAAGCTGGCGCATGCGTTGGAGAACGCGGGTATTCCCATCATCGGCACGTCCGTCGATTCCATCGACCTGGCCGAAGACCGCGAGCGCTTCCAGAAACTGCTGCACAAACTGAACCTGAAGCAACCCAAGAACGCCATCTGCAACCATGCGGATGATGTGATCGAGAAAGCCGAGAAGATCGGCTATCCGGTGGTGGTGCGCCCAAGCTATGTGCTTGGCGGTCGCGCGATGCGCATCATCCATGAAGCAAGTGCGCTCAAATCCTACGTCAAAGAACTGCTCGCCATGTTCGGTGATGGACCGGTGCTGCTGGATTCGTATCTGCAAGATGCCATCGAGCTTGATGTGGATTGCTTAAGCGACGGCACCGACCATTTCGTCGCCGGCATCATGGAGCATATCGAAGAAGCCGGTATTCACTCCGGCGATTCGGCATGCAGCCTGCCGCCCTATTCGCTCAGCGATGAGATCGTCGACGAAGTGCGCCGCCAGACCATCGCGCTATCCGCTGCACTCAACGTGAAGGGCCTGATGAACGTGCAATTCGCCGTGCAGAATGGCGAGATCTTCATCATCGAAGTGAATCCGCGTGCATCACGCACGGTGCCGTTCGTTGCCAAGGCTACCGGCATTCCCATCGCCAAAATTGCTTCGCGTCTTATGGCGGGTGAAAAGCTCTCGGCCTTCGACCTGCCGGATGATGCGACGCACATGAAAACGCTCGACCATGTCGCCGTGAAAGAAGCCGTCTTCCCATTCGCGCGCTTCCCCGGCGTCGACACGTTGCTTGGCCCCGAGATGAAATCCACCGGCGAGACGATGGGCATCCATCGCGATTTCGCCAGCGCTTTCGCCAAGGGCTTCATCGGTTCGGGCAGCAGCCTGCCCAAGACCGGTGCGGTGTTCCTGTCGGTGAAGGACCGTGACAAGCTGGCTGCTGCGGCCATCGGCAAAGACCTCATCCGTCTTGGCTTCACGGTGCTGTGCACGCGTGGCACGGGCGAGTATCTGCAACAGCAAGGCGTGCCTGCTGAGATCGTGAACAAGGTGCGCGAAGGCCGCCCGCATATCGTCGACATCATGAAGGATGGTGGCGTGCAGCTGGTGTTCAACACCACCGAAGGCGCCCAGGCCATTGCCGATTCCAGCAGCATTCGCCGCACCGCCCTTTTCGGCAAAATCCCTTATTCCACCACCATTGCGGGCAGCCGGGCGCTGGTGCAAGCTATTGAAGCGCTTTACAGAACACCCAATGGGCTGGATGTTTATCCCTTGCAAGATTATATAGCCCAAGTGCGTCGTTCAAACGCGGCTTAACCTTCATATAAAGTTCACACAAACTGTCTCACTTGTTCTTTAGACTCCCAAAAAATAAAGGGGCGGGCAAATGGATGAGATCACTTCTTTAACCGAGCTAGAAGCATTGGCTAACAAAACGAAGGATGCGCAGGCCGCGTATGATGAACGTTATGTTAGCAAGAAGAAGTTCCTAGGACTTTCTTGGAATAGTGGCAGCCCAACCGACCATAACAATGTGAATGACGAATTCGGTATGCCTAAAGAGATTCGCCTTACGACAGAGATGGCCAGCTTCATGTTAAAGGATCATGACAGCTTCGATCAAAAGGACCGTCTCGTCTCAAAAGCCCACCACCCCTTTAAGCATGCGGCCCGCCTGCCCACGGATATTCTGGTAACTCTTATTTTCCCGCATCACGCCCTAAGCACCGCGCGTAATGTGGCCAATCTCGCGCGTAAGTCTGCTAGTTACTCCGAAGAATATGCTCGCATCTGGGAAACGCGCGATCAGACGGTGGGCACGATCTTGGAGAACTACTATTTAACCCAGTCAGAAAGCGGTGATTACGTATTGCAGCGCGGTGAGTGGTCACGCCAATACTCCTCTTCTGCTGGTTCACGCGTTGATCCTGGTAACAGAGGAGTAGATTATAAACTTGATCGCAGCCAACTACCAGACCTGCCGGAGCCCAATAAGGATAAAGGCAGAGGCCGCTGATTTTTTGCCTGTAATACGCGGCTTGCGGCAACAGCAACGCCGCGCTATAGCTGGCCTTGCTTTCACTATTAGTTTCAAAGTAATGCCATGGATAAGATCCCAATGACAGCGGTCGGTTTCGACCGCCTCGAGAAAGAATTGAAGAACCTTAAATCGGTCGAACGCCCCGCGGTGATCGAGGCGATCTCGGAAGCGCGCGCGCATGGCGATCTCAAAGAGAACGCCGAATATCATGCCGCCAAAGAGAAGCAGAGCTTCATCGAAGGCCGCATCCAGGAGCTTGAGGCCGTGACCTCGCGCGCTGACGTGATCGACATCACCTCGCTGCAAGGCGACACGGTGAAATTCGGCGCGACCGTGACCGTGGTCGATGAAGATACCGAAGACGAGCTGACCTACCAGATCGTGAGCGAGTACGAGGCGGACATCAACCGCAAGCTCATCTCGCTGACCGCACCCATTGGCCGCGCGCTCATCGGGCGCAAGCAAGGCCAGAGCGTTGAAGTGCAGTCGCCCAAGGGCCTGCGCAATTACGAGATCCTGAAGGTCGAGTATAAATAATGAGCACCGTGTGGGCCCTCGTCGATGATCGCGCGGGCCATAACGGGCAAGTGCTCGGTGTCATCGGCAAGCTTGGCCTGCCTTACCAGCTTAAACGCCTTGAATATAACATGTGGGGTCGCACCTTACCGCTGCAGCTGCAGGGCGCGTCGTTGCGTGGCTTAAGCAAGCGTGCTGCGCCGATCGTTGCGCCGTGGCCCAAGCTCGTGATCGCCGCGGGTCGTCGCACCTTGCCCGTGCTGCGCTACATCAAGAAGATGTCGCCAAGCACCGTGACCGTTTACCTGATGTGGCCGGGCCGCGCCGACGATATCGACCTTATCGTCGCACCGGAGCACGATCACCCGCCGACCCTGCCAAATGTCATTCGCACGCTGGCGCCGCTGCATGCGGTCACCACCGAAACGCTGGCCAGCGCCCGCCAAGCCTGGAACGCACAATTCTCGCATTTGCCGCGCCCGTGGGTGGCGCTCTCGCTGGGGGGCAACACCAAGCACGGCGAATATACCGCTAACGACTGGCGCACTGTGATTACTGCGGCACAGCAGCTGGCGGGGCAAGGTTCGCTACTGGTCACTACCAGCCGTCGCACACCGGCGGATGCGGTGAAGCTGGCGGGTACGCTCATTGGTATTCCGCACCTGCTGCATCGTTGGGACATCGACAAGGACAACCCATACCTCGGCATGCTGGCGTCGGCCGATTCCATCGTCGTCACGGGCGATTCGCTGAGCATGTGCGCCGAGGCCTGCGTCAGCGGCAAGCCGGTCTATATCTATGCGCCGGAAAAGATCATTCCGGAAAAGCATAAGAAACTGCATACGGCGCTGTATGCCCGCAACATGGCGCGCCCGTTGGAAGATGCCAACCAGCACACATGGAGCCCCGCGATGGGGCTTGATGAGGCCACCACCGTCGCGCGCGAAATTCGCACGCGCTTCCCGCAGATCTTCGCCAGTTAGGCGATTTATCCCATCAATCGGAATGATTATGGAGTTAGGGTTGCGTTCATCGCGCGTGGGTTTATAT
This sequence comes from Azospirillum sp., assembly GCA_040377415.1. Lineage (GTDB taxonomy): Bacteria > Pseudomonadota > Alphaproteobacteria > Rickettsiales > UBA3002 > QFOX01. Next base: position 5,591 of record JBEIOT010000139.1, read on the forward strand.
TCGCTCTCAGAAACGCACTTTTAGGAGCAAACCATGAGCGTACTCGTCGGCAA
>JBEIOT010000018.1:0-13950 GCA_040377415.1 Azospirillum sp.
GGGCGAAATGCCACAATTCCAAGTGGGCATCGCGTATTTCCGCGGTTACCGTGTGAAGCTCTTTCTCATCGTACAGGATACGCAGCAGCTTAAAGGCATCTACGAAGAAGCCGGCATGAACAGCTTCCTGTCCAACTCCTACTACCGCATCACCTTCTCGGCGAACAACATCGAGACCGCGAACATGATCTCACAGCTGGTGGGCAACAAGACCGCCATTCAGGAATCCAACAACCGTCCCAAATTCATCGACTTCAACCCCGGCTCGCGCACCATGCATGTCAGCGAAACGCAGCGGGCGCTGTTGCTGCCGCAGGAAGTCATCCAGCTGCCGCGCGACGAGCAAATTATCCTGGTGGAATCCTTCCCGCCCATTAAGTGCAAGAAAATCTTCTACTTCAAAGATAACTTCTTCAAACGCCGCTTGCTGCCACCCACGCAGGTGCCCACACAAGAGCCGTACGATCCACGCAAGAACAAGAAGAAAGCCGCCGCTGCACCGCCGCCACCACCGGCAGCCGACGCGCCACCCGCTAGCCCGCCCGCTGCCGCTTAAAGCACAGCCAGCCTAGCACTAACAAACTCCACACGCCCACCGGCAGCCACACATGCTGCGCCGCCATGCGCGCAAAAAGCGGCATGACGAAGGCGAATGCCAGCGCTGTTTTCTCGTAATCGCGGAATCCGTCGCGCAGGCCCACGCGCACCCACAGCGCAATGGCCGGGGCCAGCGCCATCAGGTCGTAGTCAAGCATGTACGGCGTGCTCAACAGGCACGCGACGATGAGCCCCGCAACTTTAATTTCGTGCGACTGCGGCGAGCGCCACAGCCGCCACACCGCCAGCGCGGCGATGAGCTGCACCAGCACCTGCGCCACATAGGCGTGGTCCACGCTGCCACCCCACATACGCACCCACGCAAAAATGGTGGGGATTTTGTGGAAGCCCGTGCCACCCTGCTCCAGCACCACCTCACGTGTGAACGTGCCCGATTGCAGGAATGCCTGCCAAATTTCAGCGCCATACAACGCCGTCACCACGAGCGCCAGCAACGCTACAGTCACCGCAGCACTGAAGAACGCACGCCCATGCATGCCCGCCAGCAATGCCAGCGGAATGAGCAACCCAAATTGCGGTTTGTAGGCCAGCAGCCCCAGCAACAACCCCGCGATGATGGGCCGCGTCGGCAACCACCACAGCCCAAGCCCCAGCAGCGTGGCAGTGAGGAATCCGTTATGGCCGTGCGTCAAATTCATCAGCACTGCCGGGAAAGCTAGTGCCGCCAGCAATGCAAACTTGTTCGGCAGCAGCACCCACTGCGCACGCAGGTAGAGAGCCAGCGTCAGCACCTGATACGCCACCAGTGCCCACAGGTAAGGCAAGGCCGCCAACGTCCCTGCTACAATCAAAAAGAACGGCGGATAATGCCAACCAAAGAAAGGCGTCTCAGCGCCAAAAATCTCTTTCTCGCGCGCATGCTGCGCACTAGGGTCATAGGCAGCCGCCACATGCCCATCGCGCGCATGTGTGCCCGCCGCATACACATTTGAGAAATCCGTGCCCAATGGGCGTCCGCGCGCATCGTTGAGCCCATCACGGCCCAGTGCTAGCGCGAGCACGCTGCCAAGCGTGACCGCGATAAGGATAATGGAATAAACAACAATGCGCTGGCGCGTGATCCACTCGCCGCTGCGCAACGCAGCCAGCATCAGTCGGCGCCCTCAAAGCGCAACACGTCGATCGTGCCATCTTGCGGCTTCACGTCGTTCCAGTGCGGCGCATCCACGGTCATGCTGACCAACCCGCAAGTGGGGGAAACGATGCACCATGGCGTCGCTATCGGCCTCGCGCACGAACTGCCCGCCCAGCGTTGCCGCCAGCGCATGCATGCCGGGGTTATGGCCAATAAGCATAATATGCTTTACCGCATCATCGGCCTTGTTCAGCAATGTCAGCATTTCGCTCGCACTGGCGAGATACAGGGTCTTGTGCAGCTCGGTCGGCAAAATTTCATGCAATGCGCCCAGCGTTTCGCGGGTGCGGGTGGCCGTGCTGCACAGCACCAGCTCAGGCATCAGCGCATTCTCGCGCAGCCAGTCGCCCAGCGCCACCGCGGCCTCGCGGCCCTGCGGGGCCAGGATGCGGGCATGGTCATCGCCCCGCTCATCGGGCACGGCTTTAGCATGCCGCAATAGCGTGATGCGGCGTTGTGTCGGCCCCAAGGTTGCGTTAGAGTGCTTCATGCCATTCTTTGTAGCACGAACATGCCCTTAGACAAGACCAACCGCGAAAAAGCCGCCCTGCCGAAACTGGATGAGAAATCCATCACCCGGCATTTTGCGCGGCCCCAGCATCGCTTCATTAACCGCGAGCTTAGCTGGCTGGCCTTCAACACCCGCGTGCTGGAAGAAGCACAGAACCCGCACAACCCACTGCTCGAGCGCGTCAAATTCCTCTCCATTTCTGCCAGCAACCTCGATGAATTCATCATGGTGCGCATCGCAGGCCTAAAAGACCAGCTGGAGCACGGCGTGCACACGACCAGTGCCGACGGCCTCGGCCCCAAAAAGCAGCTGGAACAAATTTCCATCGCCGTTGAAAAACTTGTCGATGGGCAGCAGCAATGCTGGCTTGGCCTGCGCGAAGAACTCGAAGGCGAAGGCATCCAGGTCGTGCTGCCCAAACAGCTGGGCCCCAAAGACAAACAATGGCTGCGCGATTATTTCACCGCCAATATTTTCCCCATCCTCACGCCCATCGCGGTCGACCCGGCACACCCGTTCCCGTTCATCCCGAACTTGGGCCTCGTGCAAGTGTTGGAGCTCACCCCGCCGCGCAGCAAAAAGAAAATGACCGCGCTGATCCCCTTCCCGCAAGGTCAGTCGCGCTTCATCCGCATCGATGCGGGCAAACCCAATCGTTTCATTCTGCTCGAAGACATCATCAGCCTGTTCTTCGACACGCTGTTCCCCAATTACGCCCTGCATGCCGCCGCGCTATTCCGCATCGTGCGCGATTCGGAAGTGGAGATCAACGAAGAGGCCGAAGACCTCATGCGCAACATGGATATCGCGGTGAAGAAGCGCCGCCTTGGCCGCATCGTGAACATCAAGACCACGCGCGGCGCCAGCGCCAAGTTCCGCAATTTCATGCTCGAACATATGGACGCCGACAGCGAGGACCTCACGGAAGTGGATGGTATCGTGGGCTTGGCCCAGATCGCCGAACTGGCCGACCTGCCGCGCCCCGAACTGCGCTATCCCGTGTTCAAAGTGCGCTTCCCCGAGCGCGTCAACGACTACGCGGGCGATTGCTTCGCCGCTATTCAGGCCAAAGACATCGTCGTGCACCATCCGTACGAAAGCTTCGACGTAGTGGTGCAGTTCCTGCGTCAGGCCGCCGCCGACCCCAACGTGGTCAGCATCAAGCAAACGCTCTACCGCACCAGCCGCGATTCGCCGATCGTGAAAGCCCTTATCGAAGCGGCCGAGCGGGGCAAATCCGTCACCGCTCTGGTCGAACTAAAGGCCCGCTTCGACGAAGAAGCCAACATCCGTTGGGCGCGCGATATGGAGCGCGCAGGCGTGCAGGTGGTCTACGGCTTCGTCAACATGAAGACCCACGCGAAAATTTCGCTCATCGCCCGCCGCGAACACGGCGTGCTGCGCAGCTACGCGCATTTCGGCACCGGCAACTATCATCCTGCCACCGCAAAAATTTATACCGACCTGAGCTTCTTCACCTGCGACCCCGCCTTGTGCGAAGACGCGGCTTACGTGTTCAACTACATCACCGGTTACGCACGCCCCACCCGTTTCCGCAAAATGTCGGTGGCACCGCTCACGCTGCGTCGCAAATTGCTGCGCCTCATTGGCGAAGAAATTGCCCACGCGCAAGCGGGCCGCCCCGCCAGCATCTGGGGCAAAATGAACTCGTTGATCGACGAAGACCTGATCGACGCACTCTACGCCGCATCGCAAGCCGGTGTGCAGATCGACCTTGTCGTGCGCGGCATTTGCGGGCTCAAACCCGGCATCCCCGGCTTCTCCGATAATATCCGCGTCAAAAGCCTCGTCGGTCGCTTCTTGGAACACGCACGCATCTATTGCTTCGGCAATGGCCACCCCATGCCAAGCCCCAATAGCAAGGTCTACATCGCCAGCGCCGACTGGATGGCGCGCAACATGGATCGTCGCGTCGAGATCATGGTGCCCATCGAGAATGCTACCGTGCATCGTCAGGTGCTCGAGCAGATCATGGTCGCCAACATGAAGGACGACAAACAAAGCTGGACGCTCGCATCCGACGGCACCTACGCGCGCATGCCATGGCGCGAAGATGGTTTCAGCGCGCACGATTATTTCATGACCAACCCGTCGCTCTCGGGCCGCGGCAAAGCCATGCTGGTCGCCACGCCCGACGCGCCGGTCGCCGAGCTCCACGCTAAAAAGAAAAAGAAGAAATAGATGCCCGTTGAGTACAACCACGCCAGCGCCGACAATCCCAAAGGGCTGGTCGCCATTATCGATATCGGCTCCAACTCCGTGCGCATGGTGGTCTATCACGCTTTGAAGCGCGTGCCGCTGCCACTGTTCAACGAAAAATACATGTGCGCCCTTGGCAAAGGTTTAGCGCGCACCGGCAAACTGAACCCTGCGGGTGTCGAGGAAGCGCACCTTGCCATCGCGCGCTTCATGGTCATGGCGCGCCGTCTGGAAGTGGAAAGCCTGGATATCGTGGCCACCGCCGCCGTGCGCGACGCTAGCAACGGTCAAGAGTTCGTGAAAAAGCTCGAGCGCGACCACGGGGTCGACGTCACCGTCATCTCCGGCGAGCGCGAGGCCGAATACGCCGCTGCGGGCATCCTCGCCTCGGTCAATGAACCGCTTGGCATTTCTGCCGACTTGGGCGGGGGTTCTATGGAGCTCGCCACCGTCGAGCGCACACGCATCGGCCACAAGGCGAGCTGCCATCTTGGTTCGCTGCGCTTGCTGGATTCGACCGACAATAATCTCAACAAAATGCAAAAGCTCATCACACAAGAATTGGCGCAGGTTAGCTGGCTTAAGAAAGACCGTCCCAGCTGCATCTACGCCATCGGCGGTGGTTTCCGCGCGCTGGCAAAGCTACACCAGCGCAAGACCAATTACCCGCTCGACATCGTGCATGAATACGTGATGAGCCGCCGCAGTGTGAACCAGCTGATCGAGCGTTTGTTGGAAATGAAACCCGAACAGATCGCCGACCTGCCCGGCGTCTCGGCGAAGCGCGCCCCGACGCTCATTCCCACCGCGCTGGTGATGCAGCAATTGCTGGAACATACCGGCGCGCCGCAGGTCATGTTCTCGGTAAGCGGTATCCGCGAAGGCTTCTTCTACGACCTGCTCGACGAGAAAAAGAAGAAGGAAGACGCGCTGATCGCCAGCGCCACCGACCTCGCCGCCCTTATCGGTCGTGCCGGCAGCTACGCCAAGGAACTCAATGATTGGATGTCGCCGCTGTTCGCCCACGAACCGCTGCTATGGAAACGCTTGCGCCATGCGCTGTGCATCCTCAGCGAATTGGCCTGGGCGATCGATCCCAACTTCCGCGCCATCTGGGCGTACCATCGCATCATCCAGTCCTCGCTAAAAGGACTGGACCACAAAGAACGTATCATGCTGGCCATGGCACTCTTCCATCGCTACCAGCCTAAGTGGAAGAACGAACACCCTGCACTTAAACTGCTCGATGAACGTGAGCGCCAATGGGCGCGCTGCGTGGGTCTTGCAGCAGGCTTGGCCTTCCAGTTATCGGGCGGCAAAGGCGGCAACCTGCACCACGCCAAACTTGTATGGCACGATGGTCAGGTGCAGCTCGCACTCGACGGTGAAGCATCGCCCCTTCGCACCGAACAGGTCGACAAACGCGTCACGGCATTGTCGGATGCTTTGCGTCATTTCAGCGTAATGATTGCGGCCTAGAGCAGGCCTTTTTGCTGCGCAATATCCACGAATGAAAGCGGCGTCATCGCTAGCGCTTTCTCTAATCGCTTGATGTACTGGCGCTTCTTCACCGCTTCGATACCGAACTGCATCAGATGCTCGTTCACGTATTGCGTATCAAGCAGCGCATAGCCCGCGTCACGTAGCACTTCCACCAACGTCACCAGGCAGATCTTGCTTGCCTCTGGTGCACGCGAGAACATGCTCTCGCCAAAGAACGCGCCGCCGATGCTCACGCCATACAGCCCGCCTTTCAGTTCACCATCGGCCCATGCTTCGACCGAATGCGCACGGCCCATATGGTGCAGCCCCGTATAAAGCCGCACGATCTCTTCGTTGATCCATGTCTCGTCGCGCTTTTTGGTCAGGGTGCCGCACGCACGGATAACACCCTCGAAATCGCGGTTGATGGTGATGGTATAGGTCTGGTCCTTCATCGCCCGGCGCAGCCCGCGGGGAATATTGAAATTCTCGATGGGCAGCACGCCGCGCTCTTCGGGCGTGAACCAATAAAGTTCAGGATCGTCCTTATCGAGCGCCATCGGGAAATAGCCGTTGGCATAGGCCACGAGCAGCATCTCGGGCGTCAGCGCGTCCATCACACCAGCTTGCTGATGGCCTCGATCGCCATCACGTAGCCTTTGGCGCCCTGCCCGGTGATGCTTTGTGCCGCGACCGATTCGATGAACGAATGATGGCGGAACGACTCACGGGATTTGGGTTCACTGATATGCACTTCGATGATCGGGATGCTGAGCGATTTGAGCGCATCATGCAGCGCTACGGAAGTATGCGTGTAACCGCCAGCGTTGATGATGATGCCGAGCGCACTTTTGCCCGCTTCCTGCACCCAATCGATCAGTACGCCCTCATGGTTGCTTTGGCGAAAATCGATGTCCAGCTCATGCTGCCCAGCAGTTTTACGGCACATGGCTTCGATATCGGCCAGTGTCGTTTTGCCGTAGATCTCCGGCTCGCGGGTGCCGAGCAGATTCAAGTTCGGCCCGTTCAGGATGGTGATTTTCTTGCTCATGCGCGTTGCACCGAAAGCGGTTTGGGACTAGATATCCTGCATGTCTAGCACAGCACAAACCGCACTGCAAATCACGCTGAATGGCGAAGCTACCGAGGTGAGAACCGAAACGGTGGCCGCGCTGGTGGCACAATTGCAGCTGGACCCTAAAAAGGTCGCCATCGAGCGCAACCTCGCCATCGTGCCGCGCTCGGCCTACAGCGAAACCCCCATCAACAACGGCGACCGCATCGAGATCGTCGGCTTCATCGGGGGCGGCTGATGCCAACGTCGCAAGAAGAACTCCTGCGTAGCGCCGAAGCTGCGCGAGCCGCTAGCGGCGGGGGTCAGCGAAGCGAAGGGGGCAAGGCCCCCTTTAATGATGATTTCATCATCGCCGGGCGTAGCTTCACCTCGCGCCTGCTGGTCGGCACTGGCAAATACCGCGACCTCGCGCAGACCCGCGAAGCCATCGACGCCAGCGGTGCGCAGATCGTCACCGTTTCCGTGCGCCGCATGGATCTGGGCGGCGGCGCCGAAAGTTTGCAGGCCGCCCTGCCACCCGAACAATACACCTACCTGCCCAACTCCGCCGGTTGCTACACGGCCGATGAGGCCGTGCGCACCCTGCGTCTTGCTCGCGAACTCGGTGGCTGGGATCTGGTTAAACTCGAAGTCATCGGCGACAAGCAAACGCTGCTGCCCGATGAGCAGGAGACCCTGCGCGCCACTGAAGTGCTGGTCGCCGAAGGTTTCAAGGTGATGGTCTACACCACCGCCAACGCACAACTCGCCCGCCAGCTCGAAGACGCAGGTGCTGCGGCTATCATGCCGCTGGCTTCGCCCATCGGCTCCGGGCTTGGCATTATCGATCCGGAAGCCATCGCCACCATTCTCGCCCACGCGAAAGTCCCCGTGCTGGTCGATGCGGGCATCGGCGCACCATCGGATGCCACGTTGGCCATGGAAATGGGTTGCGACGGAGTGCTGCTCAATACCGCCATTGCCAAAGCGGGCGACCCGATCGCCATGGCGCGCGCCTTTAAATTAGCGGTGGAAGCGGGCCGCACGGCGTTTCTCGCCAAGACCATGCCGCGCACAGGCGTAGCCGATGCATCGAGCCCACAATCAGGCCTCATCACGCTGTCGGCCTAGCCGAGCTTCTTGGTAAGGATCTGCAAGCCCTTGATGAGCGCCGCACCGATCTCGCCACCCGCCTCTTTTACCTTCAAGCGGAAGACCACGCTGATCGTGTCGAGGAATTTGCGCAGCACGATGATCGTGTGGTCGTTGATCGGTTTATCCGTCGGCAGGTAATCCAGCAGCATGCGGCTGACTTCCGTGCCCATATCGTAGCCGAAGATGCCCGCTTGCGATTTCAACGAATACGCGGCCGATAGCAGCTTGGCTTTCGATTCTTCGTCGGCATGGTTATCTTTCAATTTGCCGTAGCACGCTTCGAGCATGCGGATGTCGTTATCCGCCCATTCCAGGAACTCGGTCTCTTTCTTTTTCACTTCCGCCTGCGCGGTCTCGATCATCTTATCGGTGAACACATCCGAGCCGCTGATATCTTCGCCGATAAGTTGGATAAGGCGGCGGTTGGGCGGCAGGATCTGCACCAGCTTGCTCTCGGTTTTTACTTTCGGTGGCCGCGCTTCGATCTCGATCAGCGTGCCCTTCACCTTGTTACGGGCAGCCTTCTCGGCATCGCTACCCGCCGATTCGTTGCGGATGTACACCAGCCGTTGCTTGGGTGTCATGCTGCCGGTCGCCTTGGTGTAAGCGGTGCGCTCGTCGGAGCTCATGTATTTCATGGCCTCGGCCTGTGCTTCTTCGGCGCGCTCCTCATCGGTCTGCACGGCAGGGGCAGCCATGACCTGCGGCGTTTTGCTGCGGCGATCCAGCTCGGCGTTGAAATCCGGCATGGTGCGGCGGCGACGGTCCGGGCCGCTGAATTTCGGCGAGATAACGAACTGCCGCGGGTTATCGATCATCTGCAGCAGTCGCGTCGATAGCGACTTGGCCGAGAACGGTTTGGCAACGAATTCGGTGAATCCTGCATCACGCGCCGTGCGCACGGAATCCAGATCCGCCTTACCGGTCAGGATAATGGCCGGAACATCGCGCTGCCAGCGGTTGCCATCTTCACCGCGAATGGTCTGGATCAGTTTGATGCCGTCGGTCTGGTCCAAGCCCCACTCGCTGATGATGAGGTCGATCTCTTTATCGCGCAGCGTCTGCAGCAGGCCCGCCCCGTCGCGCACCTGTTCAATATCATCGAACCCAAAACCGCGCAGCAGCGTGTAGGTGATGGTGGCAAAGCGCTCATCCGGATCGGCAATGAGGATCTTCACTTTTTTCAGACGCGAACGAGGGTCGCGTATATTCGCACGCGGTCGGTTCGCATTGGAAGTAGGGGGTAACGCCATAGACTTTCACTCATCGGCCTACCTGCCGACAAGATTTGGTTATTTATAATTAACTGGTGATATACAACATCGTCCAAAATTTGCACGCAAAACTATGCAAAAAGCGGCACCTGATGTCTAGCCCAACTTGGCGACCAACTTCTGCAGCGAATCCAGCAAATCCTTGCCGATATCCTGGCCCGCTTCCTTGATTTTCTGGTGGAAAATCACGGCCATCGTGTCGATATGTTTGCGCAGCACGGTCAAATGTTCGCGGCTCAACTTGGGGTGGTTATCCAGGTAATCCACTAAACTACCCGCCACTTTGGTGCCCAGATCATAACCGAAAATGCCCGCCTGCGACTTGATGACATACGCCGCCTGCACCATGCGCTCACGCGCTTTCAGATCATACGGATCATCGTTGAGGATGCTGTACGCACGCTCAAGCTCATGAATGTCGTCGTTGGCCCATTCGATGAACACGGCTTCCTGCTTTTGTAGTTCTGCCTGCGCTTGCATCACCAATTGTTCCGTGAACAACTCGGCCGCTTTCATGCCGCCAAGCAGCTCGGCCAGTTCGCGGTTGGGTGGCAGCACATCGTGCGTTTTGGGGCGGTCACGGCGATCTTCCTCGCCCGGGGGCGGCTCACCCCGGCGACGGCGGCACGGGCCGGTATAACCCGGCGCGTCGATGAAGCTGCGCGGATTGTCGATGACCTGGATAAGGCGTGACGCAAGCGTTTTCGCCGAGAAGGGTTTGGAAAGGAACTCCGTAATGCCCGAATCACGCGCCGCTTTCACTGCTGGCCCATCCGATTGCGCGGTGAGCATGATGATGGGCACGTCGCGCCGCAGCAGGCGATGTTGCTCGGGCGAGCGTACCGCGCGCACCAGCTGCACGCCGCTATCATGGGCCAGATGCCATTCGGTGATAATGAGGTCGTAGGGTTTTTTCTTCATCGCCTCGAGCACCTGCTCGGCATTCGTCGCCACTTCGATGAGCGTGAAACCGAACGCACGTAATACCGAGGTGACCAGACTTGCCGTGCGCGCATCGCGATCGACCACCAGCACTTTCACCTTGCCCAGGCGCGCACCAAGATCGATCATGCTGCCATTATTCATGCAGCACTCCGCGGATCAGCGGCAGCGTCACGCCGCGGCCGCTGGCAAGCGATGCTTCATCCACCTGCTGGGCGAATTGCTGCGCGGCTTCAAAGCTACGCTCCAGTCGCACTACGGCGTATTGCAGAATATCCGGCCCCACACGCAGCTGGCGATCGGCGAAGGCTTTGGCCAGCACACCCATCAGCAGTGCGTCATCGGGTTCGCCCAGCGCCACTTCCGGCAACGCTGTCAGGCGCGAGGTCAGGTCCTTTAGCTCGAATTGTAATTGCGACGGCGGGCAGTTGGCGCTCATCAAAACATAATCACCGCGTGCACGTGCATGATTGATGAGCTGCGCCAGCGCATCTTCACTTTTCACCCGGTCCAACCCGTCGATCACCCACGCATGGCCACCGGCCAGCAACTGGTCGGCCGTGGCCTGTCCAATGCGCGATGGCGGAATGAACTGTGCGTTGGTGCGCCGGGCGAACACATGGGCCAGGTGCGTCTTGCCGCTGCCTTTGGGCCCGTGCACCACCACCAGCGAATAGGGCCAGTCGGGCCAGCGTTCGATGAGATTCAGCGCCGCCGCATTGGCATCGCCACGAATGAAATCTTCCGCGTGGTAGCTCGTGGCCGATGCGAACGGCATCACCATCTGCGTTAACGCGCCAGCCATCTTACTTGTCCGTATAGAGCGACGAATCGAGGTACAGCCCGATCACGAATTTCACGAGCACGCTGATCACCGCCGTAATAGGCACTGCCAGCAACACGCCCACAAATCCAAGCAACACGCCACCCGCCAACATGCCAAACAACAGCCACAGCGGATGCAGCCCCACGCGGTCGCCGATGATAATGGGCGTGAGGATCTGCGACTCCAGGAACTGGCCAATGCCGAACGTGGCTGCGGTGAACCAGAACAAGATGGTGAGATCATACTGGCTGTAAGCCACGATGAGGCCCAGCGCCGTCGATATCAGCGTGCCGATATACGGCACGATCACGAGGAAGCCTGCCAACACACCGATCACCAGCGAGTATTTCACGCCGATAAGCGACAGCAGCGTGACGTAGAACGCGGTAAGGATGAGGATGACGTAAAGCTGGCCGCGCAAGTAACCCGCCAACGTACGGTTGATGTCGCGCGCCAGCGCACGGATGGTCGGCGCATAAGCCAGCGGCAGCAATTTGTTGAGGCGCGCCACGCCATGGTCCCAGTCGCGCAGCAGGTAGAACGACACGATGGGCGTGATGAGCAACAGCGAAAGCACGTTGAGCAGCGCACCGCCCGAGGCAAGTACGCCGAGTAACATTTGTCCACCCAGCGCAAAGCCACGCTCGATAATGTCACCGGCATTGGTCGGCAGCGATTCACCCGCGCCATTGGTCAGCTTGTTAATGGTATCCAGCGCCGGCTGCCCTTGCTCGCGCATCAGGATTTCCATCTCGCGCATCAAATACGGAACTTTGGTGATAAGCTGGTTCAGCTGTTCATAGAGCAGCGGGCCCAACCACGACAGCAAGGCTACTAGAATGGAAAAGAAGCCAAAGGTAATGAGGATAGTAGCCGGGGCACGCTTCATGGATTTTTCCATGCGGTCGGCCAGCGGATCGAACAGGTACGCCATGATGCCGCCCAGAATGAACGGCAGCAGAATGACCGACACCGATTTCAGGAACCAGCCGATGACGATCAGCACCACCACCCACGAAATGAGGTGCAGCACCTGCGCGCGGCTCATGCCACCGCGTGTCGGCTTGATCGCGCGCGCTTTCCTCACCGCCAGCATTTTTTGCGCAGGCGTGTTGAGTGCGTCAGTGTTAGCAGGTTTCTTGGCCATGGTTTACCGCAATGAAAGTTTCCAGCCCGAGCCGGAATCGGTAACGAATATACCGGCTTTCTTGAGCTTTTCACTCAGTTTCTTCGGGTCGCCCTCCACATAAGCAATGCCGTCGATCTCACCCAGCGAAATGGCGGGCAACTTCACCAGCAACACCTCGCGCTGCGCACGTAAGGTATTTTGCATGCGCGCCAGCTCACGCGGGTTGGCATAGGCGAAATCGATAGGGATCTGCAGGGCTTTCGCCAAGCGCGCCTGATCGTCGATCGCCGTGGTCGAAGCAATTTGCGTCACCGCATTGCCGATCAGCATCGCCGCCTGCTTCAGGCTCGCCTCCTCGGTCATCGCCGCCGAAGTCTTGGGGATCTGCACGCGCTCGGTCATGGTGCGGCTGGGCGTCAGTCGGCGCAGCAGGATGCTTTCTTCCACCGGCTGTGCGCCCGTAGCCGCCGGGGTATAAATGGCGATCACCACTTCCTCGACCCCATAGCGCTTGAACATCGGCTCAAGCTCTTTGCCGGTCACGGTCAGCACGTTGGCGTAATCGACCAGGCGCAGGTCATCCAAATCGCCCGCCGGTGCCAACACCGCGCCCTGCGATTGCCGCAGCGATTCATCGCGCAAGGGCGTGCGCAGCTGGTTGTCCTTCTCCCACAGATACGGGCGGCTGGACTTCACATACACCGGCATCACCAGCACGCCGCGCATGCGCGTCTGCTCATCACCACCGTCGAGATAAGACTGCTCGGGCATGCCCAGCTTACGGCGCAATGCCGAATCGAGGATGCTCACCGTCACATCAGCATAGGTGCGCTCACCCAGCCGCTTGATGTTGTTCACCTTCAACCCACGCACGATTTCTTTGTAATCGGCCGCAGTAAAACGCTCCACCTTCGCGCCCACCTGGTCGACCGGCAATTTGCGCGCGGTCAGGTACACAGCGCGCATTTTTGCATAATTCATCGCCAGTTCTTCGGCGCGGTCAGCACGGCGGTCGATGCCCACCGCCATCACGCGCATTTGCTGCACGGCGGCCTGGGCGGAAAACGCGACGGAAACAACAGCAAGGCAGAGGAGAAGTTTTTTCATGCTTTTAATTTACACCATTTTTCAAAACGGTTTATAAGGCCTAAGCCCATAAAATGGTTGTATATCAAATGAGCACCAGCCGCAATGCCAACTACAAAGACGCCGGCGTCGATATCGATGCTGGTAACGCCTTGGTCGAACGCATTAAACCAGCGGCAAAAAGCACGCTGCGCGCCGGTGTCATGGGCGGTCTGGGCGGCTTCGGCGCCCTGTTCGACCTGAAGGCCGCCGGCTTCAACGACCCACTGCTGGTCAGCGCCACCGATGGCGTGGGCACCAAACTGAAACTCGCCATGGATACCGGTAAGCACGACACCATTGGCATCGATCTGGTCGCCATGTGCGTCAACGACCTCGTCGTGCAGGGCGCCACGCCCCTGTTCTTCCTCGATTACTACGCCACTGGTAAACTCTCGGTCGACAATGCCGCCAGTGTCATCGAAGGCATCGCCGAAGGTTGCCGTCAGGCCGGCTGCGCCCTCGTCGGCGGCGAAACC
>JBEIOT010000078.1:0-8325 GCA_040377415.1 Azospirillum sp.
CGTATTTTCGAGCGGTCGCAACGCGCCGCATGGATGGGTGCCGATGGATTGCACATAGGAGCGTTTCACTTTCTGAAAGAACTGCTCATCCTCTTTTACTGTATTCACGCCATTGGATGGCGAATGCAGCTGCACTTTCATCGTATACGGGTGCGCGGGATTCGCTTGCGCATCATGCGCCATGGAAATGCTGACCGTGCCGCCTTGCACCGTTTTGCCATACGCTTCACTGAGGGTTTGCTCCATAGCGTTCACCAGCGTTCGTGGGTCTTCCTGATAAAATTCGTTCAGGAATGCGCGGCCACTGCCATTGGGCAGCCGGGCGCGAGCGTTACGTTCCGCTCGGGCAGCCATTTCATCAGCGATCTTTGGGTCCATAGGGCGAGGTTATACGCGCAGGCTTAACAAAACGTAAAGCTTAACCGCGTTTTTTATCGGCCGGGTACACGCCTAATACGTTCACTTTGTTGGTGAAGAAGCCGAGTTCCTCGAGCGCCAGCTGCAGCGGACGCTGGTGTGGGTCGCCTTCCACCGTCATGAAGAACTGGGCCGAGGCATTAGCGCCGCTGCGGATATAGCTTTCCAGTTTGATCATGTTGACGTTGTTGGTGGCGAACCCACCGAGCGCTTTATAGAGCGCCGAGGGAATGTTGCGCACGGTGAACAGGATGCTGGTGAGCACCTTGGCCCCGACGGGAATTTCCTCGAGGTCTTTGCTGAGCACGAGGAAGTGGGTTTCGTTGTCATGCACGTCCTGCAGGTTCTCGGCCAAGCGCTCTAACTGATAAAGCTCGCCCGCGAGTTTGGAGCAAAGCGCCGCTTTGCTTTTGTCTTTCCACGCGGCCACGTCGCGCGCGGCAGTGGCGGTGTTGCTGTGTACGTGCGGCTCCAGCTTGTTCTCGAGAATGAACTTGCGGCACTGCATAAGGGCCTGCTGGTGCGAGTAGACTTCTTTAATGTCGGCAAGCTGGATGCCGGGCACCACATACAAATGATGCTCGATGGGCTCGATATGCTCGGCCACGATGTGTAGATTGGTTTTGGGCAGCAGGTTATGGATCTCGGCGACGCGACCGGCGTGGCTGTTCTCGATGGGGATCATGGCGTATTTCGCCTTTCCCTCGACCACGGCGGCGAAGACATCCTCGAACGCATCCAGCGCGAGGGTGCGCATGTAGGGGTAATTCTGGCGGCATGCCAGATCGGCGTTGGCGCCCTCCACTCCCATGAATGCGATCGTATGTTCTGCGTCGATACTACTGGACATTTTGCCCTCTAATCCCTAGATATACCGCACATTTCCTAGGGTTAAAGCACCCGCAACGCAAGATATGAATATGCCGAAGGTCGAAAAAATTATCACCCCCGCTACCGCCAACTGGGAGCTCGATTCGTGGCGCGCCAAGCCCATCAAGCAACAGCCGGTCTATCCCGACTTGGGCGCGGTAAGCTCGGTCGAGCGCACCTTGAACACCGTGCCGCCGCTGGTGAGCTTTGACGAAGTGCGCGCGCTGAAGGTCGAACTAGCGGCCGCTGCGCATGGCAAAGCCTTCCTATTGCAGGGCGGTGATTGCGCTGAGAGCTTCGCCGAATTCAACGAAGAGAACCTGCGTCGCTTCTTCCGCGTGCTCATTCAGATGACCATCGCGCTGATGTATGGCGCGGGCTCGCCGGTAGTAAAAGTAGGCCGTATCGCCGGCCAATTCGCCAAGCCGCGTTCGGATGGCATGGAAACGCAGAATGGTACCGAGCTACCGAGCTATCGCGGTGACATGGTGAACGGCATGGAGTTCGAAGCGGGCTTGCGCGTGCCGGACCCGCTGCGTCTGGAACGCGGCTACTATCAATCCGCCGCGACGCTCAACTTCCTGCGCTCGCTCGCACGCTCGGGCTATGCATCGCTTGATCGTGTTTCCAAATGGAACATGGATTTCGTGGGCGCTAGCGCACAGGGCAAGCATTTCGCGCAGATCGTGGATCGTATCAATGACTGCCTGGCGTTCATCAATGCCACGGGCCTGAACCCGGAAGGCACGGAAGAACTTTCGGAAGCGCGCTTCTACACCAGCCACGAATCGCTGTTGCTGAACTACGATGCGTGCCTGACGCGCCAGGACAAGAACACCGGCCAATACTTCGCGGGCTCGGCGCATATGTTGTGGATCGGCGATCGCACGCGTTCGCCCGATGAAGCGCATGTGGAGTTCCTGCGTGGCGTGGCCAACCCCATCGGCTGCAAGGTCGGCCCGAGCATGACGAAGGAAGACCTCATTCGCTTGTGCGATGTGCTGAACCCGAACAACGAAGCGGGCCGCCTCACCCTTATCTCGCGCATGGGCGCGCAGAAGGTGGAAGAGTTCCTGCCGCCGCTGGTTCGCCTTATTAAAGACGAAGGCCGCCACGTGGTGTGGAGCTGCGACCCGATGCATGGCAACACCATCAAATCGCCCAACGGTTACAAAACGCGCAAATTCACCGACATCCTCGCCGAGGTGCGCAAGTTCTTCGCCATCCATGATGCTGAAGGCACGCATGGCAGCGGTGTGCATTTCGAAATGACCGGACAGGATGTGACCGAATGCATCGGCGGTGCGCAAGCCATCAGCGAGCTCGATCTTTCGGATCGTTACCACACGCATTGCGATCCGCGCCTGAATGCATCGCAATCACTGGAGCTCGCATTCCTTATTGCCGAGCTACTCAAGAAACGGGGTCACTAATGCGCCATCTACTCGCCCTCGCCCTTACTACTCTTATACTAGCCGCGTGTGGCAGCACGCCGGTGAAGCTCGAACCGCTGGAGAAATTGCAGTGGCGCATCGCGAGCGATGATAGTGCGCGCCCCATCACGTTGCAGTTCGATGCAAAAGAAAAACGCGCGAGCGGTTTTGCCGGGTGCAATAATTACGGCGGCAGCTACACGCTCGATCACAACCAACTTTCGTTCGGACCGCTGATGAGCACCAAGATGGCGTGCGCCGATAACGCGCGAAATAATAACGAGCAAGTATTCCTCGAAGCGCTTTCGCATGCCGACTCGTATGTGTTCACATCGGACACGCTAACATTGTTCGATGATAACGCAGCGCAGCTGTTGCGCTTTAAAGCAATGCCTGCTGATACGAACGCACCCAACGCGCGTTAAAATTTTCCAACGAGAATCGTGAAGTTGATTTTTTGTGCGCGACATTTTTGTGTGTCGGCATTTTGGTCACGCAAGAAATATTGTTGCACGCATGTCACAAAAATTATCGCGCATGTAAAAATCACATATCATTTTATGCGTGTGATGCAGTCGTGCGTGGAAATAGGAAATGGAAACGGGTTAGAACGGACTTGTTGTTAACTTTGTTTTTTAGGAGACCACCATGGCTGTAGCCAAAAAGAAGACCGCCGCTAAGAAAACCGTTGCTAAGAAGAAGCCTGCTGCGAAAAAGAAAACCGTAGCTAAGAAAGCCGCTTCGAAAGTAACGAAGTCGAAAAAGAAGCCTGCTGCTAAGAAAGCAGTTAAAAAGGCTGTAAAAAAAAAGTAGCTAAAAAAGTAACTGCTAAGAAAGCTGTCAAGAAGACGACCGCTAAAAAAGCAGTGAAAAAAGTAGCTAAGAAAAAGCCTGCTGCAAAGAAACCACTCCTTCCGATTCTCGGTGGCATGTAGTTTCCAAGCAGGTGACAAGATAAAAGGGTCCACTTCGGTGGGCCCTTTTTTTATTCAGTTGTTCGCCGATCGCGCATCCTGCGCGACAACTCACGCAGCTCAAGGCTGGCACGCTTACTGGCGTGTATACGATTCACTTTCCCGAACGGGCAAGGCAGACAAATAAAAAGGGCGCCCGGAGGCGCCCTTTTCGTTTGGTTGGCGGAAAGTCGCTTACGCGCTTTCGGCTTGGCCTTCGTTGCCACCGCGTTTGCGGCGCATCGATTTACCAGCCATCTCGTATTGATCGGAGATGTCTTCGCCGGTGGCCTGGTCCACGACCTTCATGCTGAGGCGAACTTTGCCACGGCCGTCGATCTCGAGGACTTTTACTTTCACGGTCTCACCTTCTTTGATGACGTCGGTCACTTGTTCGACGCGACGGTCGGCCATTTCACTGATGTGAACGAGGCCGTCCATGCCGCCGATGAAGTTCACGAATGCGCCGAAATCGACGATGCGTACCACTTTACCTTCGTAGATCTTACCGATCTCGGGAACAGCGGTGATGCCTTCGATCCATTTCTGTGCAGCCGCTGCCGCTTCGGCAGTGGTGGCGAAGATGTGGATGGTGCCATCGTCGCCGATGTCGATCTTGGTGCCGGTGGTCTCGGTGATCTCGCGGATCACTTTACCGCCGCTACCGATCACTTCACGGATCTTGTCGACCGGAATTTTCACGGTGGTGATGCGCGGAGCAGTCGCAGCCATCTCGGGACGAGCAGCGGTGAGTGCTTTGCTCATCTCGTTCAAGATGTGCATACGGCCGTTCTTCGCCTGACCAAGAGCCACTTTCATGATCTCTTCGGTGATGCCCTGAATTTTGATGTCCATCTGCAGCGCGGTGATACCGTTGGTGGTACCGGCTACTTTGAAGTCCATGTCACCCAGATGATCCTCGTCGCCCATGATGTCGGACAGGACGGTGAAGTCCGTACCTTCAAGCACGAGGCCCATGGCGATACCGGCAACCGGCGCCTTCAGCGGAACGCCTGCATCCATCAGCGACAGCGAAGCGCCGCAGACAGTTGCCATCGACGAGGAGCCGTTGGATTCGGTGATCTCCGATACGACGCGCAGCGTGTAGGGGAATTCTTCTTTCGTCGGCAACAGCGGACGCAGTGCGCGCCAAGCCAGTTTGCCGTGACCTTGTTCGCGACGGCCCGGTGCACGCAGCGGACCAGCTTCACCCACCGAGTACGGAGGGAAGTTGTAATGCAGCATGAAGTGCTCGTCGTATTTGCCTTCGATGGCGTCGATCATCTGCTCGTCTTGCGACGTGCCGAGGGTGGCGACCACGAGAGCCTGCGTTTCACCGCGGGTGAACAGCGCCGAACCGTGCGTGCGCGGAAGCACCGAAGCTTCTACGACGATCGGGCGGATCTGCTCGGGGTTACGGCCATCGATGCGCTTCTTGTCTTTTGCGATCGCGGAGCGAACAATGTCCTGCTCCACTTTCTTGAGGATCGCGCCGACGAGTTTCTCGCCCGGTGCGCCTTCAGCGCCGGTCACGAATTTCTCTTTGGCAGCTTTCTTGGCTTCGTTGATCGCAGCAACGCGGTCCTGCTTCACCGTTTTGGTGTAAGCGGTGCGCAGCAAGCTTTCAGACGTGCCTTTAATGCCGCTAACGAGTGCTGCATCGTACTCGGGAGCCTTGTGCTCCCAAGCATCTTTCGCGCATTCTTCAGCGAAGGCGATGATAAGGTCGATGACCGGCTGGAAGCCTTTATGGCCGAAGCTTACGGCTTCGAGCATTTGCTCTTCGGTCAGTTCTTTTGCTTCTGATTCCACCATCAGTACCGAGGTCTTGGTACCGGCGACGATGAGGTCGAGGTCGGATTCTTTCAGTTGCGACATCATCGGGTTCAGCACGAGCTGGCCACCAACGCGGCCGACTTTGCTACCACCTGCCGGGCCCATGAAGGGAACGCCAGCGATGGTGAGCGCAGCCGAGGTACCGATCAGCGCGGGAATGTCGGAATCGTTCTCGAGGTCATGGCTGACAACGGTGCACACGACTTGCACTTCGTTGTAGAAACCTTCAGCGAACAACGGACGGATGGGACGATCGATGAGGCGCGAGATGAGCACCTCTTTCTCAGACTGGCGGCCTTCACGACGGAAGAAGCCACCCGGGATTTTGCCGGCGGCGTAGGTCTTCTCGACGTAGTTAACGGTAAGCGGGAAGAAGTCGATATCCGGCTTGGGTGCTTTTGCTGCCGTTACGGCGCAAAGTACAACGGTGTCGCCGTAGGTCACGAGAACCGCGCCATCGGCTTGACGGGCGATGCGGCCCGACTCGAGGGTGAGTGTGCGGCCAGCCCACTCGATGGATTTTTTAGTGATAGTAAACATAGTGTAGTCCTTTTATCTCTCCCCTTCCTTACACGCCGTCTTCCCTATGAAGCCAGCAACCGCAAACTATATATCCGCGACCTATCAGGCGGGAGCCTGTTTGCACACTGGGTCATAAACGCATCGGGCGGGACAGTGTGCCATCCCGCCCGATACTTATTTAGTTACTTACGCAGGCCGAGTTTCTCGACGAGGGAAGCGTAACGCTTCTGGTCTTTCTTCTTCAGGTAATCCAGAAGCGAACGACGCGAAGCGACCATTTTCAGCAGGCCACGACGCGAGTGGTGGTCTTTCTGGTGGGTCTTGAAGTGGCTGGTGAGGTTGTTGATACGCTCGGTCAAGATCGCCACTTGTACTTCCGGCGAACCGGTGTCGCCTTTGGCGGTAGCGTGCTTTTCAACAACTTCAGTTTTACGTTCAGCAGTAATGGTCATGAGTCTTACTTTCGCGACATCGGGTTCATGGATTCAGCATGCGCTGCGTAATGAGCCTGTTGGCTTCTACGCGAACCAAGGCCACCAGCTCGCCATCCAGCAAGGCCGCCGCAAGCGGGGCATCGGGATGATCCAGCATTACCTGCTGGCCGTGGCGCAGGGTTTGCTCCTGCTGTGCCGTTAATGAGAGCACCGGGATGTCGTCCAGTGCCACGCTAAGCGGCAAAACCCCCTCATGGGGTGGGGCCTTATGGGCTGAATTTTCCAAAAAATCCAGTGAAATCGCGTCCCTATCGGTGAAGGGGCCGACCGCCGCGCGGTGCAGGCGGGAAATGTAGCCCTCACTGCCTGCGGCCTGCGCGATATCGCGCCCAAGGCTGCGGATATAGGTACCCTTGCTGACCTTCGCCCGGAAGCTGGCTGTGCGTTCAGTATTAAAGTTAATAAGTTCAAGGCTGTAGATAATCACGGGGCGGGATTTTAACACCACTTCCTGCCCTGCCCGCGCCAGATCGTAGGCACGTTTGCCATTCACCTTCAGGGCCGAATAATCGGGCGGCATTTGCACGATGGGGCCGGTGAAAAGGGGTAACAGGGCAAGAATTTCGGCTTCGCTGGGTGTTTTATCGGAAGTGGCGACCACCTCGCCGGCGGCATCTTCGGTGTCGCGGCGTTCGCCGAAGGTCACATCGAATTCGTAGATCTTAAGCGCGTCCATCAGCAGGTTCACGCATTTGGTGCCCTCGCCCAGCGCGATGGGCAGCACGCCAGTGGCTAACGGGTCAAGCGTGCCAGCATGGCCGACCTTCGCGGGTTTCAGCAGCCATTTGATTTTGCCAACGGCCTGAGCCGAGGACATGCCCAACGGCTTGTTCAAGTTGATCCAGCCGTTGATTGGGTTTTTTACTTTATTCGGCGGCGTCATCGGCCGCTTTTTTGGCGATGTCGGCCTTGACGCGCTCGCTGTTCAAAAGCTCGTTGATGCGGTTGGCCGTTTCGTAGCTCACATCGAACTTGTAAGTGATGCGCGGGATAGCACGCAGAATGACGCGTTTGCCGACGAGCGAGCGGATGCGGCCCAAATTCTCGATCAGCGCGTCCATTACGGCTTCTTTGTTCTTGGCGGCAAGCGGCATGATGTACGCCGTCGCGTTCTTTAGGTCGGGGCTGATGCGTACTTCCGATACGGTGATGGAGCTGGAATCCAAGATGGGCACATGCGTTTCGCCGTGGGCGAACATTTGCGCTAATGCGTTGCGCAATTCCTCACCAACGCGCAACTGGCGTTGGGTCGGCGGCTTGGACGGTTGCTGCTGAGGCATCGGGAGTCCTTCGATTAAGCGGAAGCCTGCGAAGGCTTCTCGACAGCTTTGTTCTCGACGGTGCGCGCATGGCTTTGCACTTCGAAGCACTCGATCTGATCGCCGACGCGCATGTCTTCGTAATTCTCGAAGGCCATACCGCACTCGAAGCCCTGCTTCACATCCTTCACTTCGTCCTTGAAGCGTTTCAGTGTTTTCAGGCTGCCTTCGTGCACTACGACGTTGTCGCGCAGCAGGCGAACTTTGGCGCCACGCTTCACCACACCTTCGGTGATCATGCAGCCAGCGACCTTGCCGTACTTGGTGATGTTGAACACTTCGCGGATCTCGGCGTAACCGATGAAGTCCTCGCGCAGTTCCGGCGAAAGCATGCCCGATAAGGCGGCTTTGATATCGTCGATGAGGTTGTAGATGATGCTGTAGTAGCGGATGTCGACCTTCTGCGCGGCAGCCAGTTCTTTGGCTTTGGGCGTGGCGCGAACGTTGAACGCCAGGATCATGCCGCCCGTGGCCGCAGCCA
>JBEIOT010000189.1:0-3599 GCA_040377415.1 Azospirillum sp.
CGTTTCTTTTCAGCGCGGCGCTCGGCAGCGGCGCGTGCTGCTTCTTTGCGGGCAGCGCCTTCTTGTTTGATGGATTGCAGTTCGTCTTGCGTCAGCGGAGCGCTGGGCGCGCCGAACGGCGAGTTAGCCGTTTGTGCGAACGCGGCGGTCGACAGCGCGGTAGCGGTGAGCAAAGCGAGAAGGGCGGTACGCATGGATGTGGCTCCTGAAAAAATAATACAACGATGAAGTCACCATACGAGGGACTTCAGCGCCGTCAATACGAGCGTGAGAAACTATCCCCTGCGATATCAGGATGAGATATGGATGTGGCTGGAAAGAGCGATTAGCTCAGCGAAGCGCCGCGTTCGGTGCCGGCAACGGCTGGAACGGTTTGGGGGGCGGCGTCGACATTCACTTGGGTGATGCCCTGGAATTGGCTGAAGCCCTGACCCACTTGCGCCGCGATGACGGCCTGACTGATAAGCGGTGCCGTAACTTTAATGGCAGCATCGCTGACTTCCATGCGGGTGAGCATGTCGGTCAGTTCTTTGCTGGTCACGCTGCCGTCGATGGGGAGATAGATCTTTGTGCTCATAGCTTAGCTCCGGTCCGTCATGGTCAGCGGGTGATTGGCGAGTTTGGCGGGCAGGAGTGCCATTAATTTCTCAAGATCGGCGTCGTCACGCAGGTGAAGGACCAGCGTGGAAGTGCGCTCGGCGTTGCCATCGGGTTGCACGCTGATGCGGCGGATGGCTTGGGGTTTGTTGGTCTCTTCAGTCATACTTGCCTCGTTTTTCTTATTCTAGCGCTGCAAAGGTTGCGAATTCGTTAATGCTAAAGGCCATTTTGTGCCAGGCGCCAGCAGCGGCGGGGATTGGCGCTGGCGTGGGTGAAGTAGGAAAGGCGTTGGGCGGTGTTGATGCCGACCACGCCATCGGCCACGAGGCCGTATTCGGACTGGAAGGCGCGCACGGCGGCTTTGGTGCCGCGACCATTCACACCGTCGAGAGCAGCACGATAATAACCGAGCGCTTGCAGCTTCTCTTGGATCAGGCGGGTGGCGACGGGGCCGGTGGTATAGACCACATTCATGGTGGGCAGGTAGCCGCAATGATGAATCGTCTGGGTTGAACCATCGCTGCCACCGATGCGGTCGATGGGCTGGGCCATGACGCCATTGGCGACGGTGGTGACGACAAGTGCCAGCAAAAGATAATAACGCATGATCAGGCCTACCGTTCAATGTTTAACGTAGGGTCAAGATAGCGCTGAATATCTAAGAATTAGTTAAGCAGAATGAATGCTTAACGTGATGCATTTAAAGTGTTGGATTGCTCGCGGTCGCGGAGGATAGCTGAGGCGCGGTCGCCATCGGTCAGGCTGCGGTCAGCCAGGATCTTGCTAACGTTGTCGCGGCCCTTATGGCTGCCTTGGGTGACCTTGTTCTGCCACTCGCGGGAGTTGTGGGCAGCCCGTTCGACGGTGGGGGCGACCGAGTGCTCAGGGGCACGCACAGGCAGGCGTTCGGCGTTATGCGAAACGGCTTTGGCCGAGCTGTGGGCGTCGGCGGCACGCTGGGTCGCGGTGACGCCTGAGAAGAGCCCGGTGGCAATGCTGCCGATGCCGATGGTGGGAATAAGGTGCAGAGCTGCCGCAACCAAACCGCCCGCCGGGGTAAGGAAGCTGATGGCGAGGGCCGTGCCGACCGCCATGGTAGTGAGGGTAAGGGTGCCAAAGATGCCCATCATCAACGCGCCTGAGCCCACGCCCTTCACGAAATTGCGACGGAACGTGCCTTCTGGCACGGCCGGATTCAGCAAAGGTACGGAGTTGAGAGGGTTCTGCATAATGTCAGTATAGCAAATCGGGTGGCTGGAAATGTGACATTTGCGTGAATATGGCTTGTCTTAAGCTATTAAAAATGCAGGGTAATCTTATGTCATTGGCCACCAAGCGCAACGCTGCCCAGATCGAGAGGATTTTCTCGACATTCCAGTCGCTTGAGCCTGCGCCCAAGACTGAACTGGTGGCGCCCAACCCGTTCTGCCTGCTGGTATCCATCGTGCTGTCGGCGCAGGCGACGGATGTGAGCGTGAACAAGGCAACGCCACCGCTGTTCAAAAAAGCCGATACACCGCAGAAGATGCTGAAGCTGGGCGAGGGGGTGGTGAAAGACCACATCAAGACCATTGGTCTATTCAATGCGAAGGCGAAGAATGTGATCGCGCTGTGCCAGAAGCTGGTGACGGAATTTGGCGGCAAAGTGCCCGAAACGCGCGAGGAGCTGGAAAGCCTGCCCGGGGTGGGCCGCAAAACGGCGAATGTGTGGCTCAACTGTGTGAAGGGCGAGCTGACCATGGCGGTGGATACGCATGTGTTCCGCGTGGCGAATCGACTCGGCCTGTGCAACGAAACGACGCCGGTGGGCGTGGAGCTGGCGTTGCTGAAGGTCATTCCCAAGAAGTTCATGCTGCATGCGCATCACTGGCTGATCCTGCATGGGCGCTATGTGTGCGTGGCACGCAAACCCAAATGCGCTGTGTGCAACGTGCGCGAATGGTGTGGGTATAAAGCGAAGGAAGTTTAGGGAATTCGCGTCACCGGCTGGTGCAGGAAGCGCGTCGCGCGCTCGGTAAAATTCGGGTTTTCCAAACCTTCTTCGCGAATGGTGCGCTCGTGCGATGAGCGCAGGCGTTGTTCGTTCTGCTCATACCACGCGCCATGCCCATGCTGCGTCAAGATCGCGCCATAGACGCTAACAAGGTCCGTGCCGCTGAACACCTCGCGGCCATAAGTGCGTTCGGGACGAGAATTCTCGAGAAACGAAAGCCCTGTACGGCTGATACTTTTTCCCGGTGCAAGCTCGCGGTTAATGGCGCCGACCATTTGGTCGCCGCTGAGCTGCAAAGCATGGCGAATGTAATAAAGGCTGTCTGAAAGATGATCGCTGATGGAAGCCAATTGCAGTGCGTGGCTTGGGCACGGTGTGTTCACCTGGCGAATGGCAGAAAAGGTAACGGGTGAATCGGGCTCGGGCAAGATCTGGTCGAAGGCAGAGATCGCGTCGTCGGGTATCTTGTTCGTGCCACTGCGCCAGTAGGAAATGGCGCCGCCACTCAATGGCTCTCCCTTACTGCTGCGGACGCCCTGCGCATGGAGCTCCTGGGCGAACTGGCTGTAATACACATCCTTCTTGTGCATACGATGCGATAAGACGACGCTGAGTTCGTTCGCGGGCGGGGCGTTGAGCGTGGCGTTTTCATAAGCATGCTCAAGTAACGGTGACATGATGTCGACCAGCACGGACTCGATGGCCTCGAACGTGTCGCCATCGGGCACGCAGCTGCCATCGAACCATGCTCGCACGACGGCGGGATGGTAGGGCAAGTGGTCGCGATCGGGATAGGTCTGAGCGTGCGCGACCAGCTGGCCGATCAACGCTGGGTCGGTCAGGTTCACCCGAGCGAATGTCTCACGCAGCAGGGCACCGAATTCTATGCAGCTGGAAGGAGGGGGACGAGATGCCATAGGAAATCATAACAGGCTGTCCGTTTACAAATCATGAAGACGGGTGTGTAGTCCGCGTGGGAATAAAAAAAGGCCGCCCATTTCTGGGC
>JBEIOT010000188.1:0-3625 GCA_040377415.1 Azospirillum sp.
CCAGTCGCCCCAACGCATGCATGGATTCCGATGCTTTGCGCGCGGCTGGGTTCTGCGTCAGGCTGGCGGTCATGGGCGTTTCGGTGAGGCCCGGGGCCACCGCATTGAAACGAAGATTGTTGCCAGCATACGTCGCCGCCGCTGAAAGGGTGAGGCCAATAATGCCCGCTTTTGCTGCGGCGATCGCCTCGTGATTGGCAAGGCCCTCAAGCGCCGCTGCCGAAGACACAAGCACCACGGAGCCGCCCTGCGTCATTAATTTACCCGCCGCACGCACCGTAGCGAACGCGGTGGTCAGCGAACTGTCGATCGTCGCTTGGTATTGCTCCTGCGTCGTCAGGCCTGCCGACTTGAGCAATAGTGACCCTGCACAATTCACCACCCCATCGATACTGCCAAGCGAAGTGATCGCCTGACCGAATACCGCTTCCACCGCGCTGAAATCCTTGGCGTCGAGTGTTGCGTCGGGCGTGATGGTCGCATCGCTGCGCGCGGTGGTGAATATCTGATGGCCTGCCGCGCGAAGCTGCGCAACGACTGCCTGGCCAATGCCACTGGCGGCGGCGATCACAAGATAATTGGCCATAACGACTCCAGGATCAGGTTCTAAATTAAAGGCGGCAGCCACGCTTCAGCGCAGCACCGATTGCGTATTGATCGGGTTCGAGCCGCCATACAGGTGCATGAACACAGCGACGGTTTCTTTGACGTGACGATCAAGTTCCGCCTTGCTAGGCAAAGGTTTCACCTTCAGCGCCATGCGCAAATGGTAGCGGCCCTTCAGCAGTGAATAGAAATACGACGCCGCGCTTTCAGGATTACCGATATGAAGTACGCCGCGTGCATTTTGGCGGGTGAGGTATTGCGTGAGCAGATCATTCATGCGTTTGGGGCCGGTCTCATAGAAAAGGCGAGCGATCTGGGGTTTGCGCTCGGCCTCGCTCATCACCAGCCGGTGGATCGCAAGTCCCTTAGGGTCAGAGATCATCTCTAGGAAGCCTTTGCCGACATGGAATAGCAACTGCTCGATCGGCAATCCTGCATCCAGTAGCATGTCCTCGCTGGGCGAGTGTCGGATGCACTCGGCGGTGATGATGTCAGCAAACAGCCGATCCTTATTCTTGAAATGCGCATAGACCGTTTGCTTCGTCACCTTAGCGGCGAGTGCCACATCATCCATGCTGGTCTTGGTGAAGCCGTGTTTTAGGAACAGGCGATTCGCCGCGGCAATGATAGCCTTGCGCTTCTTTGGGTCACTGTTGCGGCCAGCCACGGGGTCTCCTTAAATAGACTTGCCGGTATGGTAAATCCATACTAGATGGTATGTCAATAGACGCTTGGAATATTTGTAGCGAAGCAGCCATGAAGAATAACAACACCGAAACGAACAACGGACCGCGAGGAAGCTTCTTGCTGCGATACGCCAGCCTTGGCGTGCCACTGGGGTTCCTAGGTTTGCCGCTCTATATGCATCTGCCGCATTATTACGCCAAGGCGTTCGGCATTCCGCTCAGCGTGCTTGGTGGCATTTTCCTCATTAGCCGTCTGGTCGATTGCTTGGCCGATCCGTGGCTGGGTCGCCGGCTCGACAGTGGCAGGTCTGGCCTGCTCGTGCTTTTCGGTGCATTGGCGGCGGTGGTCGGCATGGCGCTGCTGTTCACCTTGCCATCGCTTTACACGCAAGCACCGCCAGCCTTGCTGATCACGCTGCTGCTGGTCGTCACTTATCTGGGATACAGTATCCTTAGCATCCGCTTCTACGCCAGTGGGGTGGCGTTAGCCCCCACGGCGCAAGCGGCCGCACGAGTTTCCTCGTGGCGCGAGGGTATGCTGATCGTCGGCGTGCTGCTGGGCGCTGCAGGCCCAGGATTTGGCATGAGCTACCCGCAGTTAGTGCTGCTGTTTGCGGCACTGCTTGGCGTTGCGCTGTGGTTTGGGCGTTCTACCATCGCCGCGACCACGACCCTGCGCCACACCAAGCCGATATTGCGTCAGATTCTTGCGCGCCATGGCAGGCTCTACGCCGTATTCTTTTTCAACGCGCTGGCACCGGCCACTACGGCCACGCTCTACCTATTCTACATGGAAGAAGTGCTGGAGGCGCCTGATCTGGCCGCCAGTTACCTCATTGCTTACTTTGTCATGGCCATGCTCGCCATGCCCGTGTGGGTCTGGCTTTCGAGCCGCTATGGAAAGATCCGCTGCCTTGTGGCGGCCATGCTGCTGGCCATCGTCAGTTTCATTTACACTTCGCAGCTCGCCGCGGGCGATGCCAATAGCTTCCTCGTCATCTGTCTGCTCACCGGCATCGCCTTCGGTGCCGATGCCGCGCTGCTTCCCTCGTTGCTTTCGGATGACCTGACGCGTAGCCGCACCAGCGAGCATTCCGCCTTCGGTATCTGGATGGCGATCAGCAAATTGACCTTGGCGCTGGCCGCCGGGCTGGCGTTGCCTGCGGTCGATGCCTTGCAGGTCGTTGACCTCAGCCGACCCGATGCGTTGCGCCTGACTTATGGGCTCTTGCCTTGCGTTATCAAAGGTGCTGCGCTGCTGTTCCTACTTTCCTATCACCGCCACCAACAACGGAGCTTCGCATGAAAAAGATATCGATGATGGCCACCGCCATCATGCTGCTGCTCACGGGTTGCAGCAGCCCAACCACCAAAGATTATGCCGACGTAAAGCCCGCGCTGGACCTGCGCGAGTACATGAACGGACGACTCGTCGCCAAAGGCATCCTGTTCGATTACAGCGGAAAGGCCGACCTGATGTTCACGGTGACCATCGACGCCAGCTGGCAAGGCAACGACGGCACGCTGCGCGAACATTTCATCTACAGCGATGGCCGCACCGAGGACCGCACCTGGCGCGTTCACTTCACCGATGACCACCAGTTTACCGCCACAGCGGATGATGTGGTTGGCACGGCCAGGGGGTCGCAGCATGGCAACAGCGTGAATATGCGCTACACGTTGAATGCCAAGCGCCCGGACGGTGATCGCATCATTCTCTCGATGGATGATTGGATGTATCAGCTCGACGAACACACGCTCATCAACCGCACCTCGATGCATAAATACGGGCTGAAAGTCGGCGAGCTGGTGATCACGTTCGAAAAGGAGGCGGCGCGTGCAAAATAAGCGTATCTGGCTGATCGGTGCCAGCGAAGGCATTGGTGCCGCCTTGGCAAAACAGCTGGCCGCCGAGGGCGCCACGCTCATCATCTCTGCGCGCAATGCCGAACGACTGGAAGCACTCAAGAGCGAATTGCCCGGCACCGGACACCAGGCGATCGCTGTGGATGTCACGGTGGTAGAACAGATCCAGCAGGCATGGCAGTCGCTCGCCGCCACGCCGCCCGACATCACCATCTATAACGCGGGCACCTACACACCGATGGACGCGCAGCATCTGGAGCTTGCGGCGGCCGAGTCGATGATCGATGTGAATCTTCGCGGCGCATTCCGCATGGTCAGCGTTGTGCTGCCCACCTACCTGCAACGCAATGCAGGCCATCTGGTGCTGGTAGGTAGCGTTGCAGGTTATCGCGGCTTGCCATCGGCCATGGGCTATGGCGCGAGCAAGGCCGGCATCATGCACCTAGCCGAGAACCTGAAGGCCGACC
>JBEIOT010000258.1:0-1638 GCA_040377415.1 Azospirillum sp.
ACACGAAGTTCTAATGCTGGCACACATTCACAGTAAAAACTCCTGCGTAGCGCCGCAGCTGCGCGAGCCGCTCGCGGCAGGGGTCAGCGAAGCGAAGGGGGGGCAAGCCCCCCTTCAGGAATAAGACTATGGAAATACCTCGCGAGAGTCGGCGCGCCCGCGAGATCAACCTGATCCCGCTGGTCGATATCATCCTCATGCTGGTCATCTTCTTCATGATCAGCACCAGCTTCGTCGCGAGCGAATCCATGGAACTCTCCTTGCCCTCCGGCAAGGCCGATGGCGCCACCACCGGCAAGATCACCCGCATCCTCATCCAGCCCGATGGCATGGTCATGGTCGACAACCGCACCATGACGACCGATGGCCTCAACACGCTTCTCGCGCAAGTATTGGCACGCGATGTCGATGAGAAAATTGCCATCTTCACCACACCCGGCGTGTCCGTGCAGCAGTTGGTGAACGTGATGGACACCGTCTACCTCACCGGTGGACGCAACGTGCAGGTCGACAAAATTGAACAGCAGGTGCCCTATGGATCTTGATTTCCATCGCACCACGCGCAAGCCGCGTCAGGTCGCGCTCATCTCGCTCATCGACGTGATGTTCGTGCTGCTGCTGTTCTTCATGATCGCGGGCCATCTGGAGCCCATCTCGCCCGTACCCATTATGCTCCCCGAAGCCGATTCCGGCCAGCTGCTCGATGAAGGACCGGTGAAGGTCACCATGGCGACCGATGGCCGCATCGTGGTGAATGATGGCATGTTCACCAACAGCACGGTGCAGGCCGAACTGGTGCGCCAGCTCGCCACCAACAAAGAACGCATCATCACCATCAAAGCCGACGCGAATCTCGAGGCTAACAAACTCGTCACCCTGCTCGAGCATGTGCGTCTCGCCGGTGGCGTGAATCTTTCCATCGTCACCGAATCGGGAGGTGGCATGTAATGCAAATTCCGCGCGCATTACAAAAAGGCATGATGGGCATCGGGCAAGCGTCGCTCGCGCCGTCGCTCGCCGCGCTCGGCCCCAACCGCTACCTGCGCGAAAAAGATTTCTTCACCATGCTGGCTTGCGCCTTCGTCGCGCACCTCATCGTCATCGTCATCATGGGTATCCTGCCCAAAGACAAAGTGACCGACATTCCGGTGCGCGCGCTCAGCTTCAAGATCGGTGGACAGGATCGCATCGCCGCGTTCGGCTTACCCGTCGGCATCGGCACCACCGTCGCAGCACCAAAACCCACGCCTGCGCCGCAACCCGTGCCTCAACCCAAAACGCAAGTCTGGCGTGCCACACCAAAAGAGAACATCACCACGCCCGCGCCACTCAAACCCATTCCCTTCATGTCAGCACCCAAGCCGGTCGAGCGCCCCAAGCCCGTGCCGGTGAAATCCGTGCCCATCGAACAACGTCAGATGCCCACCGAAAACCGTGCCGATCCGTTGCCGCCCATCGAGCCCGTGCCCTCGCGCCTCACCACGCCTGCGCCCGTCATCGTGCCACAACAGCCGATGCCAAGCGCACTGCCCAGCACCGAGATACTGACGCAAGTGGCCGCACCCGCCATCGCCCCGCAGCCGCAACGCTTCGTGCGCGAAGTGGGCGCGGCACCCAACACGGGCTTGGGCCAGCAAG
>JBEIOT010000010.1:0-16065 GCA_040377415.1 Azospirillum sp.
CGTATCGCGAATGCTGATGCGGTTGATGCGACGGCCGATCTTGGCGGCGTCTTTCGTCGCCATATCTTTAATGCGTTTGGCGGCGATCTTCTTCAGCGCTTCCGTCACGCGACGCGGGAAGAACTCGCGCGCACCGCTGATGCACAATGTGTCGTCCATCAGAATGAACGGGCGGCGTTGGTCGGTTTCGTGTTTGATGCGTACGCGTTCGCCGAGCAGCGGAATGACCACGCCCGGTTTGATCTGTTTCTTGAGCGGCATTTCCGAAAGCGTCTGGATGAGCCATTCGGTTTTCAGCGTAAGGAAATTTAAACCGTCGCTCACCTTCGTGTGGCGCGGTAGCGTGAGCGAGATCGCGTGCGATGTCGGATTGTAACGCAGACAGATGCGTTTCGCTTTCGCATGACGTCGGATCACCAGCGGGAGAAGTTCTTCTCCGACTTTCAGAAATTCCGGTAACGTGTTGTCTGCAAAACGATTGCTCATCGAGTTTCCCATCTTGGTTCTTGTTGTGGGTGAATCGCGTGTAATGGTTGCTGGCAGCCATCCACTGCGTATGGTGGGAACATACGATGAACAGGGGGTCGGTCAATACTCCACCCCCCAAATAAATTTAAATATATTTTTGCCCACAGGCTATTGGCTGAGCGTTCAACGAACTTATGAAGTATCCCCAGAGCTTTATCGAAGAAATCCGCAACCGAGTGCGGGTATCTGAGGTTATTGGCCGCACCATCCCCATCAAGCGGGCAGGGCGCGAATACCATGCTTTGTGCCCGTTTCATAAAGAGAAAACCCCTTCGTTCACCATCAACGACGAGAAGGGCTTCTACCACTGCTTCGGCTGCGGGGCGCATGGCGATGTTATCAATTATATCAAGGAATATGAGCATCTTGGCTATCGCGAAGCCATCGAGAAGCTGGCCGGTATGGCCGGGGTCGCCGTGCCCCAACCCACCCGCGAGCAGGCCGAGTCTTATAGTCGCGAGCAGTCCCTCCAGCAGGTGATGGAGGTGGTGACCGGCTGGCTCGAGCACCAGCTGATGGAGACCAGCGAGGGCGAACTTGCCCGCAATTATCTGCGCGAACGCGGACTCTCTGCCGACACCATCGCGCGCTTCCGCATCGGCTACGCGCCGACGGATCGCGACGCGCTGGTGCGCACGTTGAAGAACCAGGGCATCACCGAACAGCAGCTTGTCGAAGTCGGCATGCTCATCGCCATCGATGGTAAAGCGCCGTACTCGCGCTTCCGTCGTCGCCTCATGTTCCCCATCCGCGACCGCAAGTCGCGCGTCATCGCGTTCGGTGGTCGTGTGCTGCCCGGTGAGCCGAATGACGACGCACCGAAATATTTGAACTCGCCCGAGACGCCGCTATTCCATAAAGGCCGCCAACTGTTCAACCTCGACCTCGCGCGCCGCCCGGCGTTCGATACGGGGCAGCTTATTATCTGCGAGGGCTATATGGATGTGGTGGCGCTGGCGCAAGCTGGCATCGCGCCCGCTGTGGCACCGCTTGGCACCGCCATCACCGCCGAGCAATTGCAAATTTGCTGGCAGTTGGTGGATGTACCGACGCTGTGCCTCGATGGCGACAACGCGGGCCAACGCGCCATGACACGCGCGACAGAACTTGCGTTGCCGCTGCTTGTGCCCGGCAAAACATTGCGCGTCGCGGTATTGCCCAAAGGCGAAGACCCCGATTCCCTCATCCGCAATATCGGCAAGCACGCGTTCGACGAAGTGATCGACGGCGCGCAGCCGCTGTCAGATGTGTTGTGGCACCAAGCGTTCGGCACCAGCGGCGGCACGCCCGAAGCGCGTGCCGCGCAAGAAGAGGGGCTGATGACCCGCATTGGCCAGATCAAGCACGCCACGGTGCAGCACTACTACAAACAATTCGTGCGCGATAAATTGCGCGAGATGCAGGCACCGAAATTCACGCCACGCCCGCAGCAGCAACAACAGTCGCGCGACGGTGGCAATTTCAAACGCTGGGGCAAACCCGAAGTGATGGGCTACGCGCCACCGCCGCCGATTCGCACAGCCGATGCCGCCGTGCTCGCGCCCACCAGCAACCTGATGGCGCTGGTCATCGCGCATCCGCCGCTGCTCAACGATGGTTCCGCCGAAGAGCTGTGGCTGGGCGCGCCCATGCAAGCGCCGTGGCAGCAGCATCTGCACCAGCTCATCACCGAACTGCATATCAGCTCGCCAGAACTGACCTCCGAGCAGCTGTGGCAAGCGGTGCAGGAAGAAGCCTCTGCCGAGACCAAGGCCGCCATGGCACGGGCGCTGGAGCATCTGGGTATCGACCTTACGATGGACGATACCATGCGCATCACCCGCGCGCAGGCCATGTGGGGCGAGGTCATCAACGACATCGACCGCCTGCGCTTAAAGGGCGAATGCGCCGAGGCCGAAGCCGCCCTAGCCAATGAAATGACCCAAGAGAATTTTGAGCGCTTTATGGCATTGAAACAGCAGCTTGAGGCACGCGAGCGCGAGCGTGCGCGCTTCTACCAGAACGACCCGTTACCCGCCGCCAGCGGGCATTAGAGCCATGCCAGAAGTGGCATGAATGAGGATAGCAGGGAAAAAACCAAGCAAAAGCTTGAGTTTTCTTATGGATGGGGCATATTCCCGCCACTTGCGGCATGACCGCGTCGGCACACTGATTCCAAGGATATCCCATGGCAGCGAAGAAGCCCGTTAAAAAGCAAGCGACCAAAGCGGCCGCAAAACCCAAATCAAAACCTGCCACGAAAGCCAAAGCGGCTTCGGGCAAAAAGATCGTGGCTAAAAAAGCTGCGGCCAAACCTGCGCCCAAAAGCAAAGCCGCGCCGGCAAAAAAGCCGCTGCAGCGCATGGTGAAGATCTTCGCCAAAAAGCTCGCCAAGAAAATCGAGCACGCCACGCATTCGACACCGGCCAAACAAACGGCAAAACCGGCAGCGAAGAAACCCGCTAAAACCGCAGCGAAACCCGCTGCAAAGGCGCCGACAAGCAAAGCCGCATCTGTGGCGAAAAAACCCGCGCAAAAAGCACAAGCGGCCAAACCATCCACAGAAACCAAGAAGCCCCTTGCGAAAACGCCTGCACGCGCTACATCCACACCCCCATCCCCCGCGAAATCCGCGCCTCAGAAAGCGACACTCAGTCCCGCTATGCCTGCTAAACAAATCAAATCCGCTGCACCCGCCAAGATCAACTCCGCTAAAGACGCCAAGAAACCTGCGCCGAAGAAACCGGCGAAGGGCAAAGGCAATGGCGGCGGTGGTGAAGTCAGCGATGCGCTCGAACTCAAACTGCTCAAGCTCGGCCAGCGCAAAGGCTCGCTCAGCTACGACGACATCAACAAACACCTGCCCGCCAGCGAGTTCTCGCCAGAAGTGATCGACGAGCTGCTTACCAAGCTTGCGAAAAAAGGCGTGAAGGTCACCGAGGGCGATGGCGATGCGGATGACGCACCGTTCGTCGAGGGTGAAGAAGAGAATGCGGAAGCCGGCGGTGACATGGTCATCGAGGTCGAAGCCGAGAAGCCCGAAGAATCCTATGGCCGCAGCGACGATCCGGTTCGCATGTACCTGCGCGAAATGGGCAACGTTGAGTTGCTCTCGCGTGAAGGCGAGATCGAAATTGCCAAGCGCATCGAAGCAGGCCGCGACATGGTCATCAGCTCGCTGTGCGAAAGCCCTACCGTCATGCACATCGTGCTGGGTTGGCGCGACCGTCTCGCCGCTGGTGAAATGCTGCTGCGTGAAGTGATCGATTTGGACGCCACCTACGGCGCGGGCACCGAAGACAAACTGGCCGAAGCCGCGCGCAACGCGGGCGACAAGCCGGAAGCCGCCGAAGAAGAAGAGGCCGATGAATACGACGCGCTCGAAGGCGGCCGCAAAGAACAAGTCGAAGAAGATGACTATGACGACGAGGCCGTGCTGTCGCTGGTAGCGATGGAGCAGGAGCTTCTGCCGCAAGTGCTCGAAAAGTTCGACGAGTTCGCGAAAGTATCAAAGGCCCTGCGTAAATTGCAGGAAAAACGCCAGTCGGAAGCGATGGGCGAAGCCGACATGAGCAACGCCGACAACAAGAAGTATTCGGCGCATCTGGTGCAGCTGGTCGAGATCATGCTCGCCATCCGCTTCAACAATAACAAGGTCGAAGAGCTGATGCACACGCTCTACGGCATCAACAAGCGCCTCATCAGCACCGAGATGCAGCTGCTGAAACTGGCCGAGAAGCATGGCGTAAAACGTCAGAACTTCATCGAAGCCTATAACGGCCGCGAGCTTGATCCCGATTGGTTGAAGGACGTCGCCAAGTTCAAGGAAAAAGGCTGGAAAGAATACGCCGAGAAAGACAAATCGGCCATTCAGCAGCTGCGCACCGAGATTCAAAAGATCGCGTCGGAAACCGGCCTCGATGTTTATGAACTCAAGCGCATCAGCCTTGCCGTAAGCAAGGGCGAGCGCGATGCCAACCGTGCGAAGAAAGAGATGATCGAAGCGAACCTTCGCCTCGTGATCTCCATCGCCAAAAAATACACCAACCGCGGCCTGCAGTTCCTGGATCTCATTCAAGAAGGCAATATCGGCCTCATGAAAGCGGTCGATAAGTTCGAATATCGCCGGGGTTACAAGTTCAGCACCTACGCGACATGGTGGATTCGCCAAGCCATTACGCGCTCCATCGCCGACCAGGCACGCACCATTCGTATCCCCGTGCACATGATCGAGACCATCAACAAGATCGTGCGTA
The DNA here is from genome assembly GCA_040377415.1 of Azospirillum sp. Lineage (GTDB taxonomy): Bacteria > Pseudomonadota > Alphaproteobacteria > Rickettsiales > UBA3002 > QFOX01. Next base: position 4,764 of record JBEIOT010000010.1, read on the forward strand.
CCAGCCGTCAAATGCTGCACGAAATTGGTCGTGAGCCGACGCCGGAAGAACTGGCCGAACGCCTCGTGATGCCGTTGGATAAAGTCCGCAAGGTGATGAAAATTGCTAAAGAACCCGTATCGCTTGAAACCCCTGTGGGTGACGAGGAAGATTCGCATCTGGGCGATTTCATCGAAGACAAGAACGCGGTGCTGCCGGTTGATTCTGCCATCCAAAGCAACCTGCGCGAAGTGACGACCCGCATCCTGGCGAGCCTCACCCCGCGTGAGGAGCGCGTGCTGCGCATGCGTTTTGGCATCGGCATGAACACCGACCATACGCTTGAGGAAGTGGGCCAGCAATTCAGCGTGACCCGCGAGCGCATCCGCCAGATCGAGGCGAAAGCGTTGCGCAAACTCAAGCACCCGTCGCGTTCGCGCAAGATGCGCAGCTTCCTCGACAACTAGGGCTTTACTTTACGCGCTAATCCGCTGGAATGACCCTTCATTAGGGAGCATTCCATGCGCGCGTTGGCCTTCATCGTAAGTTTCGTTCTGGCATTCCTGCTTTTTGCGGTGCAGCCGATGGCCACCAAAATGGTGCTGCCGGTGCTGGGCGGCACACCTTCCGTGTGGAACACCGCCATGCTCACTTTCCAGCTGTTACTGCTAGGCGGTTATTTCTACGCCCACGTGCTGACCACTAAATTGCAGCCCAACTGGCAGTGGCGCGTGCATGGCTTGCTCATCGCCGCTGCATTCCTGTTCCTGCCGCTATCGGTCACGCTCGCCACGTCCGACGCGTTGCTGCACCAGCCTATTCGCCATCTGGTCAGCGCATTCCTCATTCAGGTCGGCCTGCCGTTCTTCGTGCTCAGCGCCACGGCGCCATTGCTGCAAAGCTGGGTCGCGCGCAGCAGCCATCCGCTGTCGCAAACTCCCTACGTGCTCTACAGCGCCAGCAACCTTGGTAGCATGATGGGCTTGCTGGGTTACGTTGCGCTCATCGAGCCCACCCTTTCGCTCACCGAACAAAGCAAAGGCTGGAGCCTGCTATTCGTCATCGGCGCCATCACGCTTATGATCGCAGGCAAACTCCTCAAGCCCGCCGCCGCTGAAAAGACGACGACAGCGGCACCCATCAGCAAGCGCACGTTGGTTACTTGGGTGTGGCTCGCATTCCTACCAAGTGCACTCAGCTTGGGTGTCACCAGCTACATCACTACCGACATCGCCGCTGTGCCGTTATTGTGGGTGTTGCCGCTGGCGCTTTACCTGCTCAGCTTTGTGGATGCATTCCGCACGCGTCCGGTCCTTGTGCCCATCGCCACTCGCGTAGCGCCGTTCGTTGGCATGCTGGCGCTGCTGGCCTATGGTTCACAGGCCCATCGCTACAGCGAAATCTTCATCTTCCAGCTCGTCGCTTTCGCCATCCTTGCCTTTGCGTTGCATGGCTGGTTGGCGCGCTTCAAGCCTGCCACGCAGCATCTCACGGCATTCTATTTCTGCATGTCGGTCGGCGGTGCGCTGGGTGGCGTGCTCAATGCCTTGGTCGCACCCATCGTGTTCACCGACACGTTGGAATACCCACTCAGCCTGCTGGCAGCGAGCATCACGGCTTTCGTGCTGTGGCAGCGCGCCAGTGCCGTGGCCAATGATTTCGACACGCATCTGCGCGCATTGACCCGCGTGCTTGCGACAATGATCGCCAACGGCATCGTCTTGTATTTCGCCATCGGCTTGGTGCTGGGCGACTTCACCATCCAAGAGCCCAAGCTGGTGGTGCAAACGCTCATCATGGCGGCAAGCTTCTCGACGCTGTCGGCCATTGCCATCTATCGCCGCTCGCTGCATTCGTTCTATGCGCTGTTGCTGCTGGGCTTGCTATTGCTCGTCCTCGTCCTTAGCGGTGCGAATGCACAGAAGGTGCTGTTCAAAGAGCGTAGCTTCTTTGGCGTGTGGAAAGTGACCGAGAACGAAAAGGATAACGCACGTTACCTCGTGCACAACACCACGCTGCATGGTGCGCAATTCCTCAAGCAGGAAGGCCCCATCCGTCCGCTCACCTATTATCGTGCGCTCACGTCGGCGTTCCTGAACTTGCCGGTGCTGCACCAACATCCGTATGCGCTCATCGGCCTCGGCTCAGGCACGGTGAAATGCTACGCCGATGCGAAGCAACAAGTCGACCTGTTCGAGATCGACCCGATGGTAGTGAAACTGGCGGAAGACCCGAACATGTTCCATTACCTCTCTAAATGCCCCGGCTCGCATGAAGTGTTCTTAGGCGATGGGCGTGTGCGCATGTCGCAACGACCCGATGCCCGTTATGGCGCCATCATCCTTGATGCATTCTCATCGGATTCAATTCCATCGCATCTGGTAACGGCCGAAGCGATCGAACTCTACTTCAGCAAGCTGGCACCCAATGGCGTGGTCTTCTTCCACACCACCAACCGCCATATCAGCCTATGGCCATTGTTGGCTGCGCAGGCGAAGGCGCAAGGTTACGTGGCCTACGCCAAGCATTTCGACGCCAGCACCGAGCCGCTCGTTTACCAGAGCTACTGGGTGGCGATGGCGCGCGATTCGGCGGACGTGGCACCGCTCATCGGCAACGACAAAGGCTGGACCAAGCTCGAAGCTGACCCCGAGCATCGTCCGTGGACGGATGATTACGTCAACATCCTGCCGTATCTAAAGGTACTCAACGGCCAGGACTAGAACGGGTGCGCGCGACCCGTTGGGCTGTGAATGCCCTCGGCATGCACGGGCGGACGGCTCGTTTGGTAGGTGCTGTCGGATTGGTAGGCTTTGAACCAGCGCTCCTGTCCACGTGGCGGACTCTTCTGTTCCGCACAAGCGGTGCAGAGCAGGGCAGTCGCAGCAATAAAGAACAGATGGCGCATCGCCTGACCAAAATAGGCGCTCTGGCGCTGTTAGCAATCGGCTTTTGGGTTGCTAGGCTGCGCGTGCTTTGCTAATCCCAACGCATGAACGCAGCATTCGCCACCCGTATCCTCACCTTGCTTCGCGGCCGTTATGTCGGTCGCGACGAATTCGGTAACCGCTATTACGTGCAGCGCCGGGCCGACAAAGGCTATCCGCGTGCGCGCCGCTGGGTGATGTATAACGGCATGGCCGAGCCCAGCAAGGTGCCGCCGCACTGGCATGGCTGGCTGCATTACACGCTCGATCAACCGATCCCCGAAGCGTCGCACAAATATGGCTGGCAGAAGCCGCATGTGCCGAACATGACCGGCACCACGGGCCGCTATCTGCCGCAAGGTTCCATCGAAAAATCCGGCGTGCGTGCGAAAGCCGCTGCCGACTATACCCCATGGACACCGCAATAATGCGCGCGCTCGTGCTGGTTGCACTCGTTGCATTGGCTGGCTGCAAAGGCATTGGCCTTAGCAACATGGATACTGGCGGATACTCTACCCCCGCAGGCATCAGCCACATGGATTCTCACAGCCCGGACGCGGCGGATGATAAATGGTTGAAAGACTATTATGGCAGCGGCCATGGCTGGGGATGGGACCAGGGCAAGACCGCCGATCCCAATTGCGGATTCTATAATAGCTGCGAAAGCAAAAGCGCTAGCGGCTGGTAAAGTGCAATTTTTGCAACCCTCCGTTGTGCACTGCACTACTACTTTTTGTTTCCCACAATTTTTTGATGTATAACGTCACTCATGATTTTGTGTGCGCGTAACGCTCTCTGTCTAGCCCTAGTGATCCTGTCGGCATCTGCCTGTGGTATGATGCGCGATGAAAGCACGAGTGCATCGGCCAGCCAGCAACAGAACTGGTTCGAGTACGCTTACATGTCGAGCGCGGTCAATTTCGAGACCGCTGAAGACGGCGCCGCGCGCGCCAAGCCACTGCGCCTGCAGTAATCCCCACCACCCGCTTTGAATTTTTCGTTGCCGTTGCATGCACTTATCTCGCGTGCTAGTCACTTGCCATTGCACATAACGAGGTAATGATGGCTAACAACGCAATCGAAACGGTCATGGGCGCGGTCGTACTCGCGGTCGCCGGTGGCTTCCTGTATTTCGCCTACAGCAACAGCAACGTGAAACATATCGACGGCTACGCCGTAAAAGCTGATTTCAGCAACATCGCCGGTATTTCGGTCGGCTCGGATGTGCGCATCGGCGGTATCAAGATCGGTTCGGTCGAAACGCTCGACCTCAACCCCAAAAGCTATCAGGCAGAAGCCACCATTCGCGTGCGCGAAGACGTGAAGCTGCCCAAGGATTCATCTGCGGCCATTCAGTCGACCGGCCTCATCGGCGATAAATTCGTCGCTATCGAACCCGGTGGCGATGAGAACATCATGAAGGACGGCGACAAGATCGAGCTGACGCAATCGTCGGTGTCCATCGAAGAGATGATCGGCAAATTCGCCTTCAGCGGTGGTGGTGTCGATAGCGGCAGCAGCCTCGATGAAGAAACGCCAGCCGCCAAACCCGCTGCTAAGGCGGAAGAAAAAAGCGGTGCCGAATCGCTGATGTCGACCGGCATCGAATAGACCATCGATGAACCCACGCTACGCAGCGGCATTCTTCGTCGGCGGCCTGTTGGCCGTGCCGGCCTTCGCGCAAGTGCAGGGCAGTGGCATCGCGCCCGTGCCGTTCCAGCGGCAGGATATTTACACGACGAAAGACACGCCGCCTGCTGCCGCCGCGCCGCAAGGCCAGGCATTGCCATGGCTGAAAGACGGTGAAGGCAAACCCGCCGAGTATGTGCCGTTCCAACGCGCCACGCCCTATGGCTCGCAAGCCATTCCTGCGCCGCTACCGTCCGAACGCTCGGTGCCTGTCGAGAATATCGACGGTATCGAGATGAGCGAACCGGCGGCCCCCGCCACCGCCCCGGTGGATGAAGCCAACCCCGCGCAAGAGGATCCCTCCGCGCCGACCGAGCTTACCGCACCGCTGTTCGCTGCCAACACCGACACCAAAACGCCACGCGAAATCAAACTGCGCGTGCTCAACAAAGTGACCACCCACGCGCAGGACATCAGCCTAAAACCGGGCGAGACCGAAAAGGTCGGACGTCTTGAGATCGAAGCGACCAACTGCTTCGTGTCCATTCCCTCCAGCCAGTCCGATTCGGTAGCGTTGCTCACCATTTCCGAGCAACTGCCCGATAAGGAAAAGAAAGAACCCAAGCTGCTGTTCCATGGGTGGATGTATGCTTCAAGCCCGTCGCTGACCGCACTCGAGCATCCGATCTACGATGTCACGATGATCGATTGCGCGTTGAAAACCGCGCCGGTCGATGCCATTCAGGACCCCAAGAAACCCGCTGATAAAGCGAAGAAAAAAGCTAACTAGACGTTCGCTGTTCTTACCCCAAGATTCATCAAACTGTCACAAATGCTGCCCTACTTTTGCGGTAGGATGAATCCATGGTAAATGTACGCGCACTCGCTCAAGACAGTGTCAACCGCATCGGCGGTAATGGCACGATGGTCGATTATCTGGTCCAAATGGCCGCGATCGAATCGGGCAATAATCCGAATGCAAGAAACCCTAAGAGTTCAGCCGGCGGTTTGTTCCAGCAGCTTGATTCTAACTGGAAAGCGTATGGTCGCGGTGGCAATCGTTTCAACGCCGCCGACTCGACCGATGCCGCATTGCGTTTCGCACTCGATAACCGCGAGACCATGATGAATATTACGGGTCGTGAGCCGACCCCGGGTGAATATTATCTGGCGCATTTTGCCGGTCCGGGTGGTGTTTCGCGCATCTTGAAGTCCGACGAGGACACGCCGCTTAGCGCCATCAAAGGTGGCCAGGCCATCATCAATTCCAACAAAGGCGTGCGCCTGCCCAATGGCAAGCCGATCACCAGCTTCACCGCGGGCGATCTGCGCGAGTGGGCCGATGCCAAAATGGGCGCCGATATTTCCGGTAAAGCCGCTTATAACGAACGTTACAGCAGCGGCCAGACCTCAGCATCGGAAGATGCGTTGGAATATGAAAAGCGCATGCGCTACCTCATGGAAAATGGCTACGACGAGAAGACCGCGCGTGGCATGAGCAAAGAAGAAGTCTTTGGTCTCATCTTCATCAAAATATTAGAGAACCTGTTCAACTCGGATGTGAAAATGGTTGACGAAAAAGGCCGCGACCGCAGCGACCTGTCGATCGATAACAACCGCGCTAGCGAGAAGTCGGCAAAAGCGCCGGCAATGCCTGACCGCGTGGCCGCTGCCGTCAAAGATGCCGGCGTTTCGTCGCAAGATCTGAAACCGCAGCAGGCGAGCAATGGCGATGTCGGCGCGTTGGATAAACCGGCAAGTGTTGTTGCTGCCGCTGCGTCGCAAACCAAAACCCTGACGCCCGCTTAAGCCACCCCAAGAAATTTTGTGGATGACTCACCCACGCGCTTGTCACGCGTGTGCGCCAATGCTACGCATTTTGTAACAACAAAAATTTCCGATTCGCATTGGCAAGTGCATTCAACATCACGCGCGACTGAACGCGCGGCACCGGGGTCATTGCATGCGGATCAGTCGTCAGATCACTCACGAGAACCAATCGCCGTTCGCGGGCATCAGCTGGAAAACAGTGGATGTCGAGATCTGCAGCACCGACGTGAACGAGCGCGTGTGCCTTACCGATATCGAAGTTCCCGCGTCGTGGAGCCAACAAGCTGCGCAAACCTTCGCGCGCTACTACATTCGCCGTGCCGGCGTTCCTGCGAAACTCATCTGCGTGCGCGAAGAAGGCATTCCGCAATTCCTCTGGCGTCGCGTGGCCGATACCGCTGCACTTGCCGCACTCACGCCCGACCAACGCAACGGCCACGAAACATCATCCAAGCAAGTGTTCGCCCGTATGGCCGGCATGTGGACCTATTGGGGCTTTAAAGCCGGTTACTTTGACACCGAGGCCGATGCGCGCGCGTTCCACGATGAAGCCTGCGCCATGCTCGCCCGCCAGATGATGGCGCCCAACTCGCCGCAATGGTTCAACGCCGGTTTGCACTGGGCCTATGGTTTGCAAGGACCGGCCCAAGGCCATTTCCATGCAGACATCGAAAGCGGTCGTCTCAAGCGTTCGATGAGCGCTTATGAACACCCGCAATTGCATGCGTGCTTCATCCACTCGGTGAAGGACGAACTCGTCAACGAAGGCGGCATCATGCATTTGTTTGAGCGCGAAGCGCGCGCGTTCAAATATGGTAGCGGTGCCGGTGCGAACATGAGCGCCGTGCGCGGTGCGGGCGAGCCGCTCAGCAGCGGCGGCAGTTCCATGGGCCTCATGCGATTCCTGAATGTCGGGGATAAAGCTGCCGGTGCCATTCACGCGGGCGGCTTGCCGCGCCGTGCGGGTAAAATGGTCGTGCTCGATATCGACCACCCGGATGTGCTGCCATTCATTCGCTGGAAAGGTGAAGAACAATACAAAGCCGCCGCGCTCATTACCGGCGCGCGCACCATGCGCAAACATTTAAGCGCTGTGCTTGGTGCCACGGTAGGGCAGGGCGACGAACGTTTCAGCCCGCATCACAATAAAAAACTGGCGCAGGAAATTACCAAAGCCCGCCGCGCCATGGTGCCCGAGCGCGCCATCGAGCGCGTGGTGCAATATGCCCGCCAAGGCTTCACCGACATGCATATCCCGCTGTATTCGGCAGCCGAAGGCACCGACCTGTTCTTCAGCGTCAGCGCGCATCACACGCGCCAGGCCGTGCGTCTTTCGGATAAATTCATGGAAGCGGCGGATATGAAAGCACCGTTCGCCACGCGCCAGCGCACTACTGGTGACGTTGCCGCGCGCGAGAACGCACGCCATATGCTGGAAGACATTGCGCACGCGGTGTGGGCAACCGGCGAGCCGACCATTCAGTTCGCCGATCGCATCGACCGCATGAATCCGTGCCCAACGACCGGTCCGGTGCGCGCCAGCACGCCCGCTTCGGAATATCTGTTCCTCGACGACACGGCATGCCCGCTTGCCACCATCAATTTACTGGCCTGCGCCGATGCGCGCGGCCATGTCGATGTGTCGCTGTTCAGCCATGCCGTGCGCCTTAGCACATTGATGCTCGATATCTCCGTCAACGTCGCGCAATACCCCTCGCGCGAAATGGCGCGTCGCACGCTCGATACGCGTCCGATTGGTTTGGGCTTGGCTAACGTGGCGGGTCTGCTCACGCGCCTGGGTCTGGCATATGATAGCGATGAAGCGCGCGCGACCGTTGCTGCCGTCACCGCATTGCTCACCGGCGAAGCGGCCAACAGCTCGGCCGATCTCGCCAAAGAACTCGGTGCATTCGGTGAATTCGCTGCCAACCGCGAGCATGTGCTGGCGCTTATCCGCCAACGACGCGATGCCATCAAGGGCAACGCCGTGCCGCAGGATGAACTCGTAGAAACCGCGCAGCGCCTGTTCGAAATGGCGCTCATCAAGACCGAAGCCTATGGCACGCGTAACGCACAGCTTACCTGTGTACCACCCACGAGCACCATCGCCCGCGTGATGGATTGCGAAACGTTGGGTCTGTCGCCAAGCATCAGCGCCGTGCGCCAAAGCACGGGTAAACGCACGCTCAGCCCAAGCGCTATGTTCGGCCTGCAATCGCTGGGTTTAAGCCCCGCACAGATCGACGATGTGACGCGCCACGCGTGCGGCCACAGCACGCTGAACGGTTCGCGCATCGACCATGCATCGCTGCGCACGCACGGTTTCGGCGAACCGCAATTGAATGCGGTAGAAGAGGCGCTGGCGACCGCGAGTGACATTCACGCCGCGTTCGACCCGTGGGTGCTCGGCGAGCGGTTCTGCCGCGATTACCTGCGCCTGTCGCAATCGGAAATGTATGACGCGGGCTTCAAGGTCCTCAACCACTTGGGCTACAGCGCCGAGGACATAGCTGCCGCCAACCGCCACGCGTGCGGCCATGGCTCATTGGCGCTGGCACCGCATTTGAATCCGCAACAACGGGCCACGTTCGCTGCGGTCACCCCGCAAGCGCAGATCGCCATGCTTGCTGCCGTGCAGCCCTTCGTTACCGGAGGCATTGCGCACACCATTTCACTTGCGCAGGACACAACGGTCGAGCAATGCGAGAAGTTGATCTGGCAGGCATGGCGTGGCGGCTTGAGCTCGGTGAGCTTCCAGCGCGAAGCGTCGGCGTTGTATCAGGATATTTCTGGCGAAGTGTTCGAGACCGAAGCCGAGCCGCTGGTGTTCCGCGAAGCGGTGGCCAGCCTTTCCGGCGGTATTTCCGACATTGCGGCGAACCTTGCGCAGCGCTTCCTGCAAACCAAACGCGAGCTGCCGCTGCGTCGCCACGGCTTCACGCAGAAGACCGAGATCGCGGGCCAGACCGTGTATCTGCGCACCGGCGAATATACCGAAGGCGATGTCGGCGAAGTGTTCCTCGACCTGCCGAAAGAACAGCAGCTCACCCGCGCATTGGCGCAGCATTTCACGCGCGCCATGTCGGTGGGTCTGCAACATGGTGTGCCGCTCACGGCGTTCGTGGAAGCCTTCGCTAACCCCGGCACTGCGCGCGATGCGCTGGCTGCCGAGCTGGCTGAGGAAAGCCACGGCATTTTGGATTACGTGTTCGCCGAGCTGACGCAGGTGTATTTGGATGAGCCGGTCGCCGAAACCAGCGAGCGCGTCGTCGCGTTAAAAAAAGCCAACTGATCTGTCATCCTGCGAGGCGAAGCCTGCGCAGGATCTAGATCCTGTGCTCCGCTACGCGGCCACAGGATGACGGTAATCTATTTCTTTCTATTTTTCTTCGCCATCGGGTGGTGATCGTTCACGGTCTTTTCCAACCGCGCACTGGCCACATGCGTATAGATCTGCGTGGTGCCGATATCGGCATGGCCGAGCAATTCCTGGATCACCCGCAAGTCGGCGCCGCCTTCCAGCAAATGCGTCGCGAAGCTGTGGCGCAGTGTGTGTGGCGAGCAGCGTTCGGGGTCGATGCCCGCATCGGCACACAGCACCTTTAGTTGCTTGGCGAACTTTTGGCGCGACAGGCGGCCCAGTTTCACCTGCTCGGGGAACAGCCATTTGGAGGTATCGCCTTCGCGCATGAAGCTATCGCGCACGGCAAGGTAGCGTTGCAGCGCGGTGATGGCCCCGCCATGCAGTGGCACGATGCGGTCCTTCTCGCCCTTGCCGCGCACCATGAAATAGGGGGCGATGTCGCCGGGCTTCTTGGGGTTGCGTTGCAGGTGGCCCATGGTGAGAGTGACGAGCTCGCTGACCCGCAGGCCCGAGGCATAAATAAGTTCCATCAGCGCGCACAGACGCACGCCTTCGTTGCTGCCGTCGGCATGGGCCAGTTTCACCAGCCGTTTGACCTCGTCCTTCGTCAGCACACTGGGCAGGCTGCGCGCACGTTTTGGTGCAGGAGTCAGCAATACAGGATTGTCTTTGCGCGTTTTTTCGCTGACGAGGAACTTAAACCACTGGGTAAGGGACGAGCGTTTGCGCGCCAGCGACGTGGCGGCCATGCCGCGCTTGGTCAGGCTAATGAAGTATTGGTTCAGGTCCTGATGGCTAAGTGTTTCCATCGCCATCTTTTTGGCGGCGGCGAAGGTCAGGAAATCCTCAAGGTCGGTGCGGTAGGAGGTAAGGGTGGCGACAGAAGCGCCACGCGATGCAGAAAGCATCTCCAGAAACGATTCGCGCCATCCTACCCAGGCGGGCGGGATGGCGCGTTCGTTCGTCATCTGACTAACGTCAGGCTAGCTTAGTTAGCTGCCGGTGCGTCGGTCGCTTCCGGCGACGGAGCAACTGCTTCGGTGCCATCGGTGGTCACGTCAACGGTCGGAGCGTTCACCGAATCACCCGGGGTTACAGCACCCGCGGTCGGCTCAGCCATGCCCGGGGTGGGCTCGGGGATGTTCACGTCCACGTCAACGCTCGGCGTTGCGGTGGTATCGGTCGCAGCAGCACCATCGGTGGTAGCAGCAGCGCCTTCTTCGATAGCAACAGGCTCGCTTACGTCAGCGGTGGTAGCATCTTTGTTAGCACCAACAGCGATCGCTACGGCCGCTGCAACAGCAACGATAACAGCGATGAGGATGGTTTTCTTATTGTTGGACGAGGTAGTCATTAGAGCCTCACATGTGTGGGTTAGTGTTGAAATATCTGGCAAAGCCGGTAATCGTTGTGCTCCTCTTAATTTGAAACGTCAATAGTTCCTAATGTGTTCGGCTAAAACAGCATCAGATTTTGATACCGCTTCTGGCGCGCAATGGCGCAGCCGGCCTGTGGTCTTGGTGGGTTTGATGGGTGTGGGTAAGTCGACCATCGGGCGGCGCCTGGCCAAGCA
>JBEIOT010000165.1:0-4482 GCA_040377415.1 Azospirillum sp.
CGTGTCGGCGAATTCGTAATCGCCGCGTTTCTCGGCGCGGAAGGCGGCATCCGCCAACGCACGATCCTGATCGCTCAGGCCACTGGCAGGCAGCTGCACTTCAATGGTGCTTGATACGGGCAGGGCGGGGGTGGATGCGTAATAAGCGGTGGAACCGATCATGGCGGCGAACATCGCCACCACGGCAAGAGCGTGGCGGGGATAAAGGCTAATGAAGCGGTAGGTGGAGCGCGTTAGTTGGTAGGTTTTGCGCATCGCACGGTAAGCTATGCGCACTGGGCGCAAAATGTTCAGTCGTAATAGCATATGCAAAAGTCGCGGGAACATAGACTCAGCCTAGCCCAAATCAACCGTTAATCGTGTGACGCTTGCGTGAAGATTAAAAAATCAAAGGGTTATAGGAGGCAACAGTATGTTCTAAGCGCCAGGAAGGGTGTTCTTTAAGGCCAAAAGATCGGCCCAGGCCTGCTTTTTGGCGATGGGTTGGCGCAGCAGATAGCTGGGGTGGTAAATGACATGGACCGGCACTTCGCGCTCCATGTAGCTGTTTTTATAGCTGAATACTTGTCCACGCAGACGGGTGATGCCACGGCTGTCGTTAAGCACCGCTTTGGTCGCCGTGCCGCCCACCAGCACCATGATCTTGGGATCAACGAGCGCGATGTGTTTCTCGACGAACGGGCGGCAAATTTCTATCTCATCGGTCGAGGGGGGGCGGTTGCCCGGCGGACGCCAGAATAGCGTGTTGGTAATATAGAAATCGCTTTCGCGCTTGAGGTCGATGTGGCTGAGCATGAGATCCAGCAGTTGGCCACTCGCACCCACGAACGGGAAGCCCTGGCGATCCTCGTCGGCGCCGGGTGCTTCGCCGATGAACATGAGGCGGCTTGCGGGGTTCCCTTGCGCGAACACCGTGTTCGTCGCGGTTTTCTTGAGGCCGCAGCCGGTGAACCCACGCACGGCAGCTTCCAGTTCTTGCAGGGTGGTTGCGGCATCGGCCAGCGCGCGTGCCTCTTCAATGGCAGCCGTCAGCGATGGGGCACTGAGTTTGGGGGCAGGTGCAGCGGCAGTTGGCGTTGCTTCGCGCTCCATCGGGCGGGTGGCGGCCGGGCTTGCGGCGAGCGCCTCGATGCGTTGGGGGAGCTCTTCCACGCACATATCCGCGCCCAGATCGGCCTGCCATTGCAGCATGGCCAGCGCATCTGGGAAATTATCGAAGTTTTTCAACGGTTGGGGCATGGGGCTCGGTAACGAAATATTAACAACTTTTATCGTATTGTTAGCTTATCGGTCACTCCTTGCACAAAGTCAAAAAACGATGGACCATCATCAACAATATTATGCACCCGACATCGCGGCCAAAGCGGTGATCGAGTTAACCGGCGCGCTGCGCACCAACGCGCAAATGGAATATGCCAAAGCGCTGCTATCGGACCCGCGCATGAGCAGTAATCGCGGCCACCTTGCTTCGTGCGGGGTGAACATGCGCAAGATCAAACAAGCAAAAGAACTGACGGAAGTGGGATTGCCGACGCTCGAATGCCAGCGTCGCGCCATCGATTTTCTCGATCAGCTCGACCACGAACAGCAGGTGATGCATGGGTAAGGAATCGATCATTCACACCGGCGCTAGTAAAGACGCGCACGATGCGTTCGTTTCGACCGTTGATTCATTAGTGATCGCCGGTATCGGCAAAGGCGTACTTGCCAGCGCCGTATCAGCGTTGCAAACGTCGGTGACGTTGCATGAAGGCCAGCACAGCGGCAGTGTCACCACGGGTAACGACGTGGGCAAAAGCGGCTCGCGCGAGCTTTAGAATTCTGCTACATTGCGCTGAATAATAATCAAAAAGAGCGCACAGAAATGACCGAGACCACGGATACTCCCCTTGAAGTAATGGAATGCGATGTGCTCATCGTTGGCGGTGGGCCTTCGGGCTTAAGCGCAGCCATTCGTTTGAAGCAGCTCAATGCCGATCTTAACGTCATGCTGGTCGAAAAAGGTTCCGAGGTCGGTGCGCATATTATGTCAGGCGCCGTGTTCGAGCCGCGCGCGCTGAATGAGCTCATTCCCGATTGGAAAGAAAAAGGCGCGCCGTTGAACGTGCCGGTGACCAGCGATAGCTTTGCTTATGTGACGGAAAAGAAGCGCTTCAAAATGCCTACCCCGCCGCAGATGCATAACAAGGGCAATTATATCATCTCGCTGGGCAACTTCAGCCGCTGGCTGGCGGGGCAGGCCGAAGCCATGGGCGTGCAGATTTTCCCCGGATTCACGGGTGCGCAAACCATTATCGAAGACCATGCGGTAAAGGGTGTGCGCACGGGGGCATTTGGCATCGGCAAAAATGGTGAGCGCAAACATAGCTACCAACCGCCGATGGAGCTGCGTGCGAAGATCACCTTGTTCGCAGAAGGCTGCCGGGGCTCGCTGACACAAAAGCTATTCACCACGTTCGATCTGCGCAAAGACGCCGACCCGCAAACGTATGGCATCGGCCTTAAAGAGATATGGCAAGTGGCGCCGGAGAAGCACAAGCTCGGCACGGTCGAGCACACCATTGGCTGGCCGCTGACGCAGAACACTTACGGCGGTAGCTTCCTCTACCATTTAGAGGATAACCAGGTCGCCATCGGTTACGTGATCGGTCTTGATTACAGCAATCCGTATCTTGACCCGTTCAAAGAATTCCAGCGATTCAAGCATCACCCCAGCGTTGCGAAGCTTCTCGAAGGCGGACGTCGCTTGAGCTACGGTGCTCGTGCCATCAATGAAGGCGGCTGGCAGAGCATTCCCAAACTCACGTTCCCTGGTGGTGCGCTTATTGGCTGCGGTGCGGGATTCCTGAATGTGCCCAAGATCAAAGGCAGCCATACCGCCATGAAAAGCGGCATGCTGGCAGCAGAAGCCGCCGTGTCGGCGTTGGAGAATAGCAGCGACGAACTTGCAGGCTATGAAGCTGCGCTGCGCGATTCATGGGTAGCCGAAGAACTGTATGGTGTGCGCAACATTCGGCCCAGCTTCCGCTATGGCTTGCTGGGCGGGCTGGCTTACAGCGCGCTGGATACGTATCTGTTGCGTGGCCGTGCGCCGTGGACGTTCCATCACCATGCGGACCATACGCAGCTCAAGAACGCAGCTGATAGTAAGAAAATCGCTTACCCAGCGCCCGATGGTTTGTTGAGCTTTGATCGCTTAAGTTCGGTGTTCATTTCCAACACCAATCACGAGGAAGACCAGCCCGCGCACCTCACGCTGAAAGATGCGAGCATTCCAGTGAATCATAACCTGCCACTGTACGATGAACCGGCGCAGCGTTACTGCCCGGCGGGTGTGTATGAGATCGTGGAAGAGGCGGGGGCCAAGCGCCTGCAGATCAACGCGCAGAACTGCGTGCATTGCAAGACCTGCGACATCAAAGACCCGACGCAGAATATCGTATGGGTGACGCCTGAGGGCGGCGGCGGGCCGAATTATCCGAATATGTGATTAGCTGCGAAGGATATCGTCGTGCTCGGCGGCTTCGCGGCCGGCGATGATCTTTTCTGCATGCGTTCTGGGATGCTTGCCTTCAAGCTGTTGTACACGCCCGCGCAGTTTGATGATCTCTTCCCCGATCGCGTCGCGGTACTCGCCAAGCTGCTTGGCCTCGTGCATGCCATAGACCGTTCCAAGGGCCGTACCGACCACGGTCGCGATGGCGGTCATCTTGTAATTGTCCGGACGCGGAGCATGGCCGCGTAGCGCATCCCACAGTTTGGGGATACCGAACATGGCCACACCGGCGGTCGCCCCGTTGCCGACACCATTGATGACGGCACTGAACTTCGACGCCGAAGGCTGCGGCAGCCGTGCTTCGGCTTCCGCTTCGATGTCCATTTGGTCCAGGGCAGGAGTATCCATGCTTGTAGACTACCACCCAAATGTGACAGCTTCATGACAAGAGGCTGATTTTATTCTTTATTTTATGCACCGGTTATTCGCTGGAGAGCGGACACAAAAAAGCCCGCAGGCACAAGGCCATGCGGGCGTTTTTTGACGTTAAGCCTGAAGCTTAGATCTGATCGTAAGGGATCGGACGCTTGCTAGCGGTGTCGACCACGATGCTGCCGTCTTCGTAGCAGGCGCCGATGAAGTTGATGCGGTCTTCACGGTTGATGATGCGGGTCGGTTTTACGGTCTTGCCGTTGTACTTACGCAGTTCGGTCACTGCGCCGCGCATTTCTGGGTTGTTCTTACTGCTCATGGCATCCTCTTAAAAGTAGTCGCGAAAACTTCGCTATTTCCGTTGAAAGCGGCGCTAATATCATGTAGTTCGCAGGCAGCGCAAGCGATTTTTAGAAACTTCGGCCTCCATGCACAAAACGACTAATTTTAAGGCACTGACCAGCGGTCTGCTGGCCGTTTTCCTCACCGCGTGCCCCGTGTACGCGAATGATACGGCTGCGCCCGTGAAGGGCGGCGACCGCCCAGTGGCCGCC